>NZ_JBICYJ010000008.1:0-259385 GCF_043200835.1 Kitasatospora sp. NPDC048365 | reverse complement strand
GGCGGCGGGCGGGGCGGGGTCCGGGGGGGTGGGCGGCCGGGGCGGGGCGGGGGCGCCGCCCTCGCGCGCCCGGGCGGGGCCGGCGCCCCGGGGGGGCGCGGGCCGCGGCGGCCGGACTCCTGCTCGCGGGCGGTGCGACCCTGGTGGCCGCTCGGGACTCCGATCCCGCGCCGGTACGGATCGCCGCAGCGGACGGGGCGCGGACCGCGGCTTCCGGCGGGACCGCGGCTTCCAGCGGAACCCCGTCCACCGCTCCGCCGTCGTCTCCCACGGCCAAGGACCGACTGTCGCCGCCGGTCCGGCTGGTCATCCCGCGGATCGGCGTGGACGCGCCGGTGCGCGGGGTCGGCCTCAACCCGGACGGAACCGTGGAGGTGCCCTCGATGGACCGTCCGGAGCAGGTCGGCTGGTACCGGGGCGGCCCCGCACCCGGCCAGGTCGGGCCGGCCGTACTGCTCGGGCACTACGACACCCGCAAGGGCCCGGCGGTCTTCCACAAGCTGCCCGGCCTGCACCCGGGCGACCGGATCGAGATCGGCCGCGAGGACGGCAGCGTGCTCGCCTACCGGGTGCGCGAGCTCCGGCAGTTCGCCAAGGACGCCTTCCCGACCGAGCTGGTGTACGGCGACACCGCGGGCCCGCAGCTCCGGCTGATCACCTGCGGCGGCACGCTCGCGGGCAACGGCCACTACACCGACAACATCATCGTGTTCGCCGACCCGCTGCCCTGAGCTCCGCCCACCCCACCGGCCGCCCGCCCCACCCCGCGCCCCGGGGTCGGCGGGCGGCCGACCCGCGTGGTGCAGACTGACCCTTTCACCGCCCGCTCCCGAAAGGCACCGTTCGACGTGAGGACCTGGCCACTCCGCGCCGCCCTGCTCAGGTGCGTCATACTCGGCCTGCTGACCGTCGTGGCGGCCACCGGCTGCCAGGCGTCCGGCGGCCTCGACGACGCCGGGGCGACCCGGCCGATCAAGGCCCACCCGAGTCCGCAGCAGCTGTGGCCGGCCGCCGCCGAGGTCAGTACCCCGGCCTCGCCCCAGGCGTCGACGGACCAGCAGCCGCCCGTCCCGCTGCCGGGCCTCGCGGTCGGCGCGCTCACCGAACTCGACGCCCGCGCCGTCCTCGCCAAGGACCCGGACCTCGGTGCGGGCGAGCAGGCGGCGCTGGCCGGCGGGTGCACCGGCTGCGCGGTCCGGCCCGCCCAGTACCGGGACCTCAACGGGGACGGCAGCCCCGAACTCCTGACCGCCGTGGTCACCGGGACGGGCTCCGGGACGGGCGTGGGCGGCGGGCGCGCCGTGCTGCACGTCTACACCCTGCACGGCCGGGAGGTGCTGCCGGTGCTCTCCCTGACGGCGCTTCCGGGCTTCACCGCCGAGACCGTCGGTGCGGACCTGGTCGTCCACGAGCCCACCGGCCCGCTCGCCGAGACCAGCAGCACCTACCGCTGGAACACCGTCCGGATGGCCTTCGTCGACCGGCGGATCAAGGCCACCGGCCCGGCCGCGGACGCCCCCGGCTGCCTGCCGGACGCCACTCCGGTGCCGTCCGCCGTACCGTCCGCCGTGCCGTCCCGGTCGCCCGCGCAGCGGCTGGATCCGACGGTGGCTCCGACCCCGGCCGCGCCGGCCAGCAGGAGCGCACCGAACGGCGCCGCACCGACCGCCCGGCCCACCCCGACGAGGTAGAGATGACGACCACTCCCGTGCCCGGCGCCCCGCGCATCCTGCTGGTCGAGGACGACGAGGTGATTCGCGAGGCCACCCAACTCGCCCTGGAACGCTACGGTTTCCCGGTCGAGACGGCGGCGGACGGCCTGGAGGGCCTGGAGCGCTTCCGCGCGGCCCCGCCGGACCTGCTGCTGCTCGACGTCATGCTCCCGCTGCTCGACGGCGTCGGCCTGTGCCGGCGGATCCGCGAGGAGAGCCAGTTGCCGATCCTGATGATGTCGGCCCGCACCGAACCGATCGACGTGATCTCCGGACTGGAGGCGGGCGCCGACGACTACGTCGTCAAGCCGTTCGAGACCGCCGTCCTGGTCGCCCGGATCCGCACCGTCCTGCGGCGCACCGGAATCGGCCCGGCCGCCACCGCCACCGCACCCGCCACCGCACCCGCCTCCTCCGCCTCGGCCCCGGACCCCGGGCCGGCGCACCATGCGGTGCGGGTGATCGACGACCTGGAAGTGGACACCGACGCGATGGAGGTCAAGGTGGCTGGGCGTCCCGTCCCGCTCACCCCGACCGAACTCCGGCTGCTGCTCGAATTCACCGCATCTCCAGGCATAGTGATGGAACGTCAGACACTGCTGGAACGGGTCTGGGACTACTCCTGGGGCGCCGACAGCCGCGTGGTGGACGTGCACGTCCAGCGGCTCCGGGCGAAGATCGGCGCCACCCGGATCGAGACCGTGCGGGGCTTCGGCTACAAGCTGCGGCGGACGACATGACGCTCCGCCGGCAGATCGCCGCCGTGATCGCCCTGGTCTCCTGCCTGGTCGCGCTCGCCGTCGGGATCCTGGTCCACCAGGCCTCCGTGCGCCAGCACACCGACCAGGCCCGCAAGTCCGCCATGGCCGCCCTCGACGCCGTCCTCACCGGCTACGACGCCACCGGCGAGCTGGGGGCGGGCTGGCACGCCGCCGCGGACGACCCCGCGCTGCCCGCCGAACTGCGCCGCCTGGGCGAGCGCGGCCGCCAGGGCTCCATGCTCGGCCCCGGCCCGCGCGGCACCGCGATGTGGGCCGCCGCCGGGGCCGACGGCCGGGTGCTGTCCGTACGGATCGACTACGCCGACGACGAACGGGCCGTCGCCGACCTGGACCGCGCGGTCGCGATCGGCGCCGCCCTGTCGGTGGCCGTCACCGTGCTGGCCGGCGTCCTGGCCGCCGACCGGATCAGCAGCCGGCTGCGGACCGCCGCCCGCACCGCCCGCACCATCGCCCGGGGCGACCTGGACGCCCGGATCGGACCGCTCGGCCGGGCCCGCGACGAGGTGGCCGAACTGGCCGCCGCCGTCGACTCGATGTCCGCCGCGCTGCGCAGCAAGCTCGCCGGCGAGCAGCGCTTCACCGCCGACGTGGCGCACGAGCTGCGCACCCCGCTGACCGGCCTGCTGACCGCGTCCGAACTCCTTCCGCCCGGGCGGCCGACCGAGCTGGTACGCGACCGGGTGCGCGCCCTGCGGGACCTGACGGAGGACCTGCTGGAGGTGTCCCGGCTGGACGCCCGGGCCGAGGCCCCCGAACTCGCCGACCTGCCGCTCGGACCGCTGCTGACCCGGATCACGACCGCCGCCGACGCGGAGGCCGAACTGCGGATCCACTCCGACGCGGTGGTCACCACCGACCCGCGCCGCCTCGACCGGGTGGTCGCCAACCTGGTCGCCAACGCCCAGCGGCACGGCCGCCCCCCGCTCCTGATTGCGGCCGAGGGCGCCACCGTCACCATCCGCGACCACGGCCCCGGCTTTCCCGAGGACGTGCTGCGCGAGGGCCCGCAGCGCTTCCGGACCGGCGCCCGCGAACGCGGCGGCGGCCACGGCCTCGGCCTGACCATCGCCCAGGGCCACGCCGAGGCGATCGGCGTCGACCTGCGGCTGTCCAACCACCCCGACGGGGGCGCTCTGGCCACCCTCCACCTGCCCTGCCCCGCCGCCGACCGGTCCCGGGAACGGGCGGGTGCGGCATCGCGTGGAGCCGAAGAAGGCGGACGGCACCTGTTCCGCCCGGCGGGTGGCTGAGGCCTTCAGGACAAGGCTTCACCACGGAGCCGGCTTCGGAGCCGTTGGACCGCGCGATGCTGACGGCGTTCGCCGAACAGGTCCCGAAGGACGGCGTCGTGGCCGACGTCGGGTGCGGTCCCGCGCAGGTCGCCTGCTTCCTCGCGGATCTCGGAGTCCCGGTTGCGGGCTTCGACGTATCACCCGGCATGGTCGAGGCGGCCCAGGGACGCGGCCAGGACCGGACGTGCGCGTCGGCTCGATGCTCGACCTTCCGCTGGAGGACGGCGAGCTCGCCGGCATCGCGGCGTTCTACTCCCTGATCCGTCTGCAGCCCGACGAACGGCCGTGTGCGTACGAGGAGTTCGCCTGTCAGGAGGAGCCGCCCGGCGACCGGTCGGCGCCGCCGGGAGTGATCTCCTGCGATCCGCACCTCGTCGAGCGGTGTGGTCACCGTCACATCGAACCCCGGGGTAACGCCCGGCACCCCTCGGCGCGTGTAGTACCAGCGAAACCCTGATTCGCGACGCAGCCGGGAGAACGACAGATGACCGAGGAGCTCGACTTCGACGAGTTCGCGGCGGGCCGGGCCAACCGGCTGTTCCAGGCGGCGTACCTGATGTGCGGTGACTGGCACCAGGCCCAGGACCTCGTCCAGACCACGCTGTCGAAGCTGTACCCGGTCTGGGGCCGGCTCACGCGCAAGAACGAGGTCAACGGGCTCGACGCGTACGCCCGGAAGGTTCTCCTGCGCACCTACCTCGACCACCGGCGGCTGCGCCGCTCCAGCGAGATAGCGGTCCCGGAGATCGCCGACCGCCCGGTGCCCGGCACCGAGGAGAGCCGCCGCCTGGAGACGCGGATCGCCCTGCTGGACGCGTTGGGCCAACTCTCCCCGCGCAGCCGGGCGGTGGTGGTGATGCGCTACCTCGACGACTGCAGCGTGGAGACGGTCGCCGAGGCGGTCGGCATCAGCCAGGCCTCCGTCAAGACCATCAGCTTCCGCGGGCTGGCCAAGCTCCGCGAGATCCTCGGCCCGGAGCGGACGCTCCTCCTCCAGGACTGACTCCGCCCACCGATCCGATGAGGGAACCTCAGATGAACCACGACTTCGACCTCGGCAGCCTGATGGCGGAGAGCGTCCAGGACGTCACCGCGCCGGTGCCCGCCATCGTCCTCGAGAGCAACCGGTTGGGCCGCCGCCGGCAGTTCCACCGCCGCCTGCGGATCGGTGCGACCGCCGCCACGGTCGCCGTGCTGGCCTTCGGCGGGGCGGCGCTCGGCACGCCGTACTTCCGAGACGGTTCGGCCCCCGTGGCCTCGGCGGCCGCCTCGCCGTCAGGTCCGGTCGGGACCTCTCCGTCAGGCCCGCTCGGGACGGAGCTCCCCACCGCGCAGCTGACACCCGAGGCGATGCTGAAGATCCTCGCCGACAGCCTGCCCGCCGGTACGAAGCTCCAGCGGTTCGAACGCACGAGCAGGGAGGTCGACGCCGACCACGTGGTCGGAGTCAAGGTCCAGTACGACGACGGGCGGGGCACCGCGACCCTGACGGTGGTCCTGGACCGCGCCGGTGAGCAGCCGGGGGGCTGCACGCGTCCCTCGGTGCAGTACCAGACGTGCGTGGACCAGACCCTGGCGGACGGCAGTGTCGAGAGCTTCTCGTCGGCGTGGAGGACGCCCCCGGCCGTCGAAACCGTCTCGGTCCGCCGTCCCGGCGGGGACCGCCTGGTGGTCTCGAACATGAACGGGGTGATCCCGGAGGTCGGCACAGCCCGGGACCGGGACGCGCCGGCGCTGGACGAGTGGCTCCTGAAGGCGATCGCCGAGAGCCCGGCCTGGCAGTTCAAGGTCGCGCAGACCGTGGTCGACGCCGGTGCGAAGCTGGCCGAGACGGTTCCGCAGGGGATGATCATCGACGCGGAGTGAGGCCGGGCCGCCTGTCGAACCGGGGCGCCGTACTGGAGAAAGGTACAGATCCGGTGGTGGCGAGCGGCAATCGGGCGAGAGCTATTGACCAACCCGGTCCACCTTTCTACATTCTGTGGAAACCGGATCGCGGAAGCAAAGTTCCGCATCCCGGATGCACTCATGGGTTGGACCTGTTCGCCGCGGGTTCGGCAGGTGGGCGACGGCACCGCCGTCCGCCAGGGTCGTCCCAACGTCGCCGCGTCCCGTTCCGGCTGCCGTTCCCGGGCCCGAAGCCGCCTTGGATGTGGGAGGGAACGACCCATGCGACGTCAGACCGCGCTCCTGGAGCCCGGAGCAGCACCACACCCCGTCGACGAGATGCTCCCACCCGGCCGGATGGCGACCGTCGCGCTCCAGCACGTGGCCAGCATGTACGCGGGGGTCGCCGCGCCGCCGCTGATCATCGGCGCCGCTGCCGGCCTGAGCCCGGCCCAGCTCACCACCCTGCTGGCCGCCAGTCTTTTCATCGCCGGTGTCGCCACCCTGCTGCAGACGCTCGGATTCTGGAAGGTCGGCTCACGGCTGCCGTTCGTCAACGGCGTCTCGTTCGCCACCGTCTCGCCGATCCTGGCGGTCGTGGCCGCGAAGCGGGACGCCGCGCTGCCGCTGATCTTCGGCTCGACGATCGTGGCCGGGCTGTTCTGCTTCCTGCTCGCACCGGTCTTCTGCCGGCTCGTCAGATTCTTCCCACCGGTGGTCAGCGGGACGGTGATCACGCTGATCGGAATCTCCCTGCTGCCGGTGGCCGGGAACTGGGCACAGGGCGGCAACTCCCACGCGCCGGGCTACGGCTCCCTCGCCAACCTGGGCCTGGCGGGCCTGACCCTGCTCGCGGTGCTGCTCTTCAACCGCTTCCTGCGCGGGTTCCTGCAGCGGATCTCCATCCTGCTCGGGATGCTGGTGGGCACCCTGGTGGCGCTGCTGCTCGGCAAGGTGGACACCGGGGTGCTCGCCGACATGCCGCTCTTCGAGCTGCCGCACCCGTTCGCCTTCGGCGCGCCGCAGTTCGAGGCCGCGGCAATCGTCTCGATGCTGGTGGTGATGGTGGTCTCGATGACCGAGTCCACCGCGGACATGATCGCGCTCGGTGAGGTGGTGGAACGCCCCGCCGACGACCGGACGATCGCCGGCGGCCTGCGGGCGGACGGACTGGCGACGGCGTTCGGCGGCGTGTTCAACGGCTTCATCTGCTCGGCCTTCGCCCAGAACATCGGGCTGGTGGCCCTGACCCGGATCCGCAGCCGCTTCGTGGTGGCCCTCGCCGGTGTCTTCCTCATCGTGATGGGCCTGGTGCCGGTGGTCGGCGGGCTGGTGTCGCTGGTCCCGCAGCCGGTGCTCGGCGGCGCGGGCGTGGTGCTCTTCGGCTCGGTTGCAGTGGCCGGCATCCGCACCCTCGGCAAGGCGGACCTCAGCGCCGGCTCGAACGCGATCATCGTGGCGGTCAGCCTCGCCTTCGGCATCTTCCCGATCGCCTTCCCCCACTTCTACCAGGCCTTCCCGGAGCAGATCGCCACCGTGCTGGAGTCCGGGATCTCGGTGGGCTGCCTGCTGGCGGTCACCCTGAACCTGCTCTTCAACCACCTGGGCCGCGGCCGCGAGGTGCCGCCCGCGTACGTGCCGGAGGAACAGGTCGAGGCCCTCGGCCGGGTCGCCGACCCCGCCTGACCTCCGCGCGCCGGGCGGGTCGGTGTCCCGGCCCGCCCGTGCTTCGGTGCTCATCGAGAGCTGTCAGGGCCCGGACCGGTCCGTCACGTCGTCGTGCTCGGCGGCGGCGCTGTCGAGCTCGCGCTCCAGGGCACGGGCCCGGGCGCGGCCCTCGGAACCGGCGTCGATGATGTCGAGGAACACCTGGTCGAAGACCGGACAGGCCTCGCGGATCTGGCGTTTGATCCGGACGCACACCTCCTCGACCTCCTCGCTGTCCAGGCCCTCCCGCAGATCCACCCGGGCCGCCAGCAACGCCGAATCGGTGCCGAGCCGCATGGTGAGCAGCGCGGTCACCGTGTCGATCTCCCGCTGCCCGGCCAGCAGCCGGTGGGCGTCACGCTGCAGCCGCGGGTCGACCGCCTGCCCGACGAGCAGGCTCTGCGCCTCGTGGCCCAGACGGACGGCGATGCCGATCAGGAGCAGGCCGATGGCGACCGCCGCCGCCCCCTCCCACACCGAGCTGCCGGTGAGCTGGTGGGCGGCGACGCCGGCGGCGGCCACCAGGACACCGAGCACGGCGGTGGAGTCCTCGGCGAGCACGGTCCGGGCCGTCGGATCGCTGGAACGCCAGAATGGACGAGACCCTCCTCCCCGTGCCTCGCCGCGCAGTTGCACGACCACCCGGACGAGTGAGCCGCCGTCGGCGATCAGCGCCACGAGCAGCACGACGTAGACCGGGAGGAAGCTCTCCGGCCGCGTCGGTGGGGACAGCCACGTGTGGACGCCCTGGTAGAAGGAGAAACAGCCGCCGGTCACGAAGATGCCGACCGCGGCGAGCAGCGACCAGAAGAACCGCTCCTTCCCGTACCCGAACGGGTGGTGGGCGTCGGCCCGGCGGCGGCTGCGGCTCAGCGATGCGAGCAGGAACAGCTGGTTGATGCTGTCGGCGACCGAGTGGGCGGACTCGGCGAGGAGCGCCGGCGACGGCGCCAGTACTCCGGCGACGGCCTTGGCGACGGCGATCACCAGGTCGGCGACCAGCGCCACCAGCACGGTCAGCCGGGTCGCCCGGTCGGCCGGGGTGCGCCTGCCCGCCGCGTGGGCTGCGGGCCTCGGATCGCGGTCCATGGTGGTCGGTCGGCCGGCGGAGTACGGCTGCTCCGCGGGCCCGGTCAGTGATTCCGCGCTTCCACGGGTGGGCTCTCCGTGTTCGTGCACATCACTCCTCCAGGTGGAGCACCGGCGGTCAAGGCGCGTCTGCCCCGACGGGCCGGAACCAACCCCCGGTCGCCCTCCTCGCCGTCGGTCGTGCGGCGCCGTACGGGGAACCCCAGCCGCTGGGCGGCCGGGGTTCCGGGGTGGGTCAGCGCTGGAGGGTGAGGACGCCGGGGCGCCAGGGGAGCTGGTCGTAGGGGCCGGTGGCGGTGGGGGACTTGCCCTGGTAGAGGAGCTGGAGGTTGCAGGGGTCGATGGTCATGGTCTGGTCGGGGTTGGTGCGGACCAGGTCGCCGTGGCTGATGTCGTTGGTCCAGCCGGCGCCGCTGTTGGCCTTGCCGGCGAAGGGGTTGCTCTCGGTGGCGGCCTGCGGGGTCCAGGTGCCGCCGAGGCTGCCGGCGGTGAAGGAGCGGAAGTAGCGCTGCTCGGTGGCGCCGCGCGCTTCGACGATCATGAGGTACTGGTTCTGGCCCTTGACCTTGTAGACCTGGGGTGCCTCGAACAGGTTGGCCGCGGTGTCGGTCATGACCGTGGTGTAGGAGGAGCCGAAGCTGCCGGGGAAGTTCCCGATCGGCATGCTGGCCCGGTAGATGCTGCCGTTGTCACCGGCGAAGAACAGGTACATGTTCTGGCCGTCGGCGATCAGGGTCTGGTCGATCGGGCCGGTGCCGGAGCCCGGGATGCTGCCGGTGAACAGCGGCTGCGGCGCGGACCAGCCGTTGGGGTTGGTCGGGTCGCTGGAGGTGCGGTAGATGAACGGCCAGGCGCCCCACTGGTAGGCCAGCACCCAGATGTTCTTGGGCGCGAAGTAGAACAGCGTGGGTGCCACCGCGGACTGGCTCATCCCGCTCTGCCCGGCCGACGCCATGTCCGACCAGTTGGTGAACGGGCTGAACATCATAGAGCCGTACGAGGACCCCGACACGTTCGAGGCGTAGACCAGGTGCTTGCCATTGTACACCACATTGGTGAAGTCCTTCACCGCCGCCCAACCGTTCGCCGGCTGGGCCAGCGCACCGGTCGAGGACCATCGGTAGGTCGAGGGCAGGGCACACGTGTCACCGGTCGGAGTGGGTGTGGGCGTCGATGTCCCGGACAGGCCGGTCCACTTCTGGTTGCTGCCGCCGTTGCACGTCCAGATCTGGACCGCCGTGCCGTTGGCCGTACCGGCGCCCGAGACGTCCAGGCAGAGCCCGGACTCCACGCCGACCACCGTGCCGTCGGCGTTCACCCGCCACTGCTGGTTCGCGGCGCCGCTGCAGGACCAGATCTGCAGCCGGGTGCCGGCCGTGGTGGCGTGGCCCGGGACGTCCAGGCACTTGTTGCCGTAGACGGTCAGCTGGTTGCCGGACGTCGACGTCCACAGCTGGTTGGTGCCGCCCGAGCAGTCGTAGATCTGCAGGGCCGCCCCGTCGGCCTGGCCGGCGTTCTGTACATCGAGACACCGGCCGGAACCGGCACCGCGCAGGGCGCCGGTGGTAGCGGCCTGCGCCGGGTTGGCGCCGAGCATCGCTGCCAGTGCCGCCACGGCCGCGACCGCGGCGGTGAGCAGGACGGACAGCCGCTTGCGGCTGGAAACTCGTCCGCGCATGGGACCTCCTTCGTCAACGGGTGGTGCTGTCATGGGATGGGTTGTCGCCTGCCGCGGCTCGGCTCAGCGGAAGTTCCAGTGCTGGTTGGCGCCACCCCAGGAGTCCCAGATCTGGACGGAGGTGCCGTTGGCGGACTGGCTGCCCGGGGTCTCCAGGGCTCGGCCGCTGGCGACGTTGGTGAGCGTGTACGAGCCGTCGCTGTTCTGGGTGGCCTTCCAGTGCTGGTTGGCGCCGCCGTTGGCGTCCCAGACCTGCATGCGCGTGCCGTTGCCCGTCTGGCCGCCGGGTTCGTCCAGGACGCGGCCGCTGGCGATGTTGGTGAGGGTGTAGGAGTCGTCGCTGTTCCTGGTGGCGCGCCACTGCTGGTTGGTGGCGCCGCTCGCGTCCCAGACCTGGAGTGGGGTGCCGTTGCCGTTCTGGCCGGTGGGCTGGTCGAGGACGCGTCCGGCGGCCACGTCGGTGAGGGTGTAGACGGTGCCGGAGACGATGCCCCCGCCCGGCGTGCCACCGCCGCCGCTGTTGTTGAGGGCGGCGAGTGCGGCGTTGTAGGCGGGTTTCCTGTTGCCGTTGTTGTCGAACAGCAGGGGGTTCTCGCCGGTGCGCCAGGAGTCGCTGTCGCGGATGCCCCACACCGTGATGCCGGTGCAGCGGGCGACGTCGAGGCAGGCCTGGACGGCGCCGGTGTAGGCGGTGGTGGAGGCCTGGGCGATGTCGAGTTCGGTGAGCTGGACGTCCACGCCCAGCGCGGCGAAGTTGGACAGGGTGGTGCGGAAGCTCGCCGGGGGACCGCCGACGGCGAAGTGGCTCTGGAAGCCGACGCAGTCGATGGGAACGCCGCGGGACTTGAAGTCCTTGACCATGGTGTAGACGCCCTGGGTCTTGGCGTCGGACCAGTTCTCGATGTTGTAGTCGTTGTAGCAGAGCTTGGCGGCAGGATCGGCGGTACGGGCGGTGCGGAAGGCCTCCTCGATGAAGCCGTTGCCCAGCACGTTCTGGAACACTGAGCTGCGGTGCTGGCCGCTGCCGCCGTCGGCGAAGGCCTCGTTGACCACGTCCCAGGCGTAGATCCGGCCCTTGTAGTGGGCCATCTCCTGGGTGATGTGGTTGTTCATCACACTGCGCAGGGTGGCGGCGTCGTTGATGCCGCTCACCCATCCGGGCAGTTGGGAGTGCCAGACCAGGGTGTGGCCGCGCATCTTCTGCCCGTGCGCGGTGGCGTGGCTGACGATCGAGTCGGCGGTGGCGAAGGTGAACGTCCCGCGGGAGGGTTCGATCGCGTCCCACTTCATCTCGTTCTCCGGGGTGATCACGGTGAACTCCCGGTCGAGGACGGTGGCGTACGTCGAGTCCCCGAGCCTTCCCGCGGCCACTGCCGTACCGAAGTAGCGGCCACTGCCAGCCGCCGCCGCGCCCAGGGTGGTGGCTCCGGCGGCCTGGGCCGCAGGGCTCGCGGTGAGGGCGGTGGCCGAGCCGACGACCATGCACGCGGCCGCCGTGAGGAGCTTGCGGAGACGGGGTTTCCTGGTGAGCCGTGCCATGACGGATCGTTCTCCTTGGGGTGGGGGATGCCTGAACACGGCGCCCGAGGCACTCTGTTAGCGCTAACAATTTTGGGCGGACGCGACCCGGGCGCCGTGGTGGACCGGTGGAGGGGTCAGCTCGCGCTGCAGGAGGCCGTCGGCCAGGTCGTGCTGCCGTTCTTCATCACGGTCATGCCCCAGCTGTTGCCCGCGCCGTTGGGGGTGGCGACGAGGGTCTGGGCGTCGGGGTAGGTCGCGTTGACGTTCCAGGTCGAGCTGATCTTCTCCGGGGAAGGGACCTTCACGGTCACCTTCCAGGCGCTCGATCCGGTGACCGCGACGTTCAGGTTGTAGCGGTCGCTCCACGAGGCCCCGGCGGAGAGCGTCGCGGAGCAGCTGCCCCCTCCGCCGTTGCCGCCGCCGGAGCCCAGCGTGATGGTGGAGCTGCCGCTGCTCCGGTAGCCCTCGGTGGCCATGATCTCGTAGTTCATGGTGCCGAGGTTCATGCCCGCCCTGGCCCACGCGTCGAAGTGGTTGGCGACGGTGACGGTTCCACCGGTCCGCCTGCTCTGGCGGACGCTCCAGTACTGGTCGAAGGTCTTGACGCCCTCGATGGAGGGGGCGTTGTAGCGCGTGGTCCGGTAGATGTCGTACGTGCCGCCGTCGCTGGTCACGGTGCCTTTGTACGTGCCGGTCGGTCGGTAGGAGCCGTAGTTCTCGACGACGTAGTACTCGACGAGCGGGTTGGTGCTCCAGCCGTAGAGCGCCAGGTAGGCGTTGCCGTTGGTGCTCCACGTGCCCGAGTAGGTCACCGGGTTGCGTGACCCGGTCTGCCAGCCCTTGCCGGCGACGAAGTTGCCGACGTCGGTCCAGGATGTGCTGTAGCTGCCGCCGCCGTTCAGGGACATCGAGGACGCGCCGGAGCCGTCGCTCCAGAACGAGTAGAAGTATCCGCCGTCGCTGCCGGTCTGGTTGGTGCTGACGGTCGCGGCCTCGGCGGTGCCGGGCAGGACCAGGACGGCCGCGAGGGCCGGTGCGAGGACGCGCAGACTGCGGGCGGTTCGCCGGCCGCGGCCGGCCTTGCGGCTCCAGGGGTGGGGGGAGTTCATGCGGGTGATCCGTCCTGCCGATGGGTGGGGTGGTGAGACGGGGTGCGTCCGACGCGGCCGCTGGTCGCGAGGGGAGCGGCCGGTCCGGTCGGCGTCGCTGCGGCCGGACACGGAGGTGACGTTTCCTCAACACCTCGGCGCCCGAAGCCGGTTGGCGAATTGCCGACGGCGACAGTGTTGGGCTGTGGTTGGTGGCATGTCAACACTTTCGACCGGAGCTCCGACAGATTCGATGAGTTTCGGGTCGGCCGCCTCCAGGGAAACTGCAGGCAGAAGGCTTTTCTTGCGAGGGGTTGGGCGCAAGGGCCGACCGTATTCTCTGGCTTGGTTCAGGAAGAGTCGAAACGTGCGACAGGTGGCCGTCGAAAGTTTCGGAGGCGCTGCCGGACTCCAGGGCCGCCGGGTTTCGACGGCCCGGTCAGACGAAGCGCCAGAGGTGGTCGGTGGTGCCGCTGTCGTCCCACAGGACGACCTGGGCGCCCTGGGCGGTGGAGGCGGCGGAGACGCCGAGGACACGGCCGCTGACGGCGGACTGGATGCGGAACGTGTCACCGCCGCCGTGCCGCAGGCGCCAGCGGTGGTCGGCGGCGCCGTTGTCGGCCCACTGGACGACCCGGGAGCCGTTGGCCGTGCCGCCGCCCTCCACGGCGAGGACCTTGCCGCTGTTGGAGTTCCTGAGTCGCAGATGGCCTTCGGTGTCCACCACCGCGGTCCACAGGTGGTCCGCGGTGCCGTTGTCGCCCCACTGGATCACCGGGGCGCCGTCGGCGGTCGACATGGTCTGCACGCCGAGAAGCAGCCCGCTGCCCACGTTCCGGATGCGCCAGGTGCCGGTCGGGACGAACCACCACCGGCTGGCGGGCGAGCCGCTGTCCGGGGCCTGCACGGCGAAGGCGCCCGGGGCGGTGGAGGCGCCGGCGATGCCGAGGAGCTTGCCGCTGTTGGCATTGCGCAGGCCGTGCGAGCCGTCGGCGGTCCCGACGACGGTCCACCGGTGGTCGGCGGTGCCGTTGTCGCCCCACTGGATCACCGGGGCGCCGTCGGCGGTGGACATGTTCCGCACGCCCAGGACCTTGCCGCTGTTGGCGTTGCGCAGGCGCAGCGCGGTGCCGTCCACCACCAGTCCCCAGTCGTGGTCGGCGGTGCCGCTGTCGCCCCACTGGAGGGCGGGCCCGCCGTCCGCGGTGGACATGTCCTGGATGCCGAGCACGAGTCCGCTGCCGGCGTTGACCAGGCGGAATCCGCCGCTCCTGGTGTTCCAGTAGACGGTGTAGTTGAAGCCCTGCGCGTCGTGGAACGGGCCGAGGCTCACGGGCGAGCCGTCGGCGGTCGCGGTGAAGACGAGGCCCGTGCTGCCGGTCCGGGTGATCGACGCCGGGTCGAGGACCGGGAGCGCGGAGACGGCGGTGCCGCCGTAGTTGCCGCACAGCACGACCGGGCCGTACGTGACCGCGGCGACGTCCGGATCGTCGTTGGCGGCCCGTAGCGCGATGCGCATGGGCAGCTTGACGGTCACCGTGTCGCCGGAGGCCCAGGCGCGGGTGAGGGTGGCGTAGCTGCCGGGTGCCGTGGCGATGCTCTGCACCGTGCCGTTGACGCTGACGGTGGCGCCGGACGTCCAGGAGGGGATGCGGATGCGCATCGACCAGGTGTCGCCGGCGCTGCCGGTGACCGTGAGCGTGGTGGTGTCCTCCGCCGGGTACGCGGTGGTCTGGGTGATCGTCAGGCCGCGCTCGGCCCAGGTGAGGACCGTGGGTACGAAGAGGTTGACGGTCAGGGTGGTGCCGTCGCGGAAGTAGACGGAGTCCGCCAGCTTGGTGTTGGACTCCATTCCGGTGCCCTGGCAGCACCAGAACGTGTCGTAGTCGGTGCTCCAGGTGCCGCCGCCCCAGGCCGGTCCCACGCCCCGGCGGCCGCCGGGCCTGAGCGGGGTGAAGTAGGTGATGTGCCCGTGCGGGTCGGCCGGGTTCTGTGCGCCGACGACGTGGTTGAGCAGGGTGCGCTCGTAGAAGTCGAAGTAGGCGGCCTGGGTGGGGTCCAACTGCCATAGCTCACGGGTGAGTTCGAGCATGTTGTACGAGTTGCAGAGCTCGCAGTTGTCGTTGGTCAGCTGGGAGGCGATCGCGTCGGGGGCGCGGAAGTGCTCGGCCTGGCTGTTCCCGCCGATGGCGTAGCTGTGTCTGCCGGTGCAGATCGTCCACGCCTGGGTGGCGATGTCGTGGTAGCGCGCCGTCCCGGTGGCCCGGTACTCGCGGACGGCGCCGATCCACTTGGGCACCTGGGTGTTGGCGTGCAGGCCGTCCAGCCGGTCCTGGCCCGCGGCCAGCGGGTCGAACACGGCCGCGTGGTCGAAACGTTGGGCGACGGTCAGCCAGCGGGCGTCCCCGGTCTGCAGGTGGAGGTCGGCCAGGACCGCGTTCATGCCGCCGAACTCGGTGCCCAGGAGCGCCTGCATCTGGCTCCGGGTGAGGCGGCCGGTGCGCTGGTCGACCCAGCCGGCCAGGGCCAGCAGGACGTCCCGGGCCTGGGCGCTGCCCAGCAGTCGCCACACGTCGAGCAGTCCGGCCATGGTCTTGTGGACGCAGTAGTAGGGGACGTTGCCGTTCGTCAGCGAGCCGGCCTCGAGCTGGGTGAAGTCGCCCTCCGGAAAGCCCGAGAGGTAGCCGGCGGAGAATCCCGGGACGGCGTTGTTGGCCTGGCACTTGGCGAGCTCGGCCACCATGCGGGCGGCCTTGTCGCGGCAGGCGGTGTCGCCCGTCGCCGCGTAGGCCTGGGCCCAGGCGCTGAGGAAGTGGCCCTGCACGTGGGTGCGGAACGGGAACGCGGGGGCGTCCCAACCGCCGTTCGCTGCCGCGGCGTTGGTGGACAGCCGGTGGTTCGCGCGGAAGTTGTGGAGCAGCCGGTCGACGTCGACGAAGCGCAGGTACGCCAGGGTGCGGTCCTGGTTGTCGCGTAACCGGCCGGCGGAGAGCCGGACCTGGCCGAGGTCGAACGGCTGGGCCGAGGTGCCGACGGCCTCGGTGGCCTCGGTGGCCTCGGTGGCCTCGGCGGCGGCCGGTGCGAGGCCGAGGCCGACGGCCGGTGCGAGGCCGAGGCCGACGGCCGGTGCGAGGGCCAGTGCGCCGGTGGCCGGTGCGAGGGCCAGTGCGCCGGTGGCCTTGAGCAGGCTGCGGCGGTTCAGGGGAGCGGACGACATCGCGGGATCTGTTCCTTCCGGGTGGGGAGGAGGCCGGCGGATGGACTGTTAGCGCTAACAAAATGCTGCACGGAGGGCGGCGGGCCGGATGGTGGCGGCGAGCGGTGGGGGTGGCGTCGAAGGCGGTCTGCCGCGCTCTCGACGTTGCCACGGTTATATCCCGGCGCCTCGGTCGCGTCCAGGGGTGCGACGGAACGGGCGCCCCGCTCGCCGCCCTAATCTGTGAGCGTTAACAAAAAGTCCGTCAGCCAAGCTTCCACTGCTGGTTCCGGCCGCCGCTGCAGGTCCACAGCTGGACGGGCGTGCCGTCGGCGGTGGCCAGACCGGCCACGTCCAGGCAGAGCCCCGACTGCACGCCGGTGACGGTGCCGTTCGGGTTCAGCAGCCACTGCTGGTTGGCCTGGCCGTTGCAGGCCCAGACGATCGCCTTGGTGCCGTTGGCGGTGCCGTGCGCGTTGGCGTCCAGGCACAGCGTGCTACCGCCCACGGTCACGGTCAGCTGGTTCGACGACGTCCGGGTCCAGGTCTGGCTCGCACCGCCGTTGCAGGCGCGGATCTGCTGCTGCGAACCCGGCGCGGTGTCGGAACCGGTCAGGCACTTGCCCGCGTCCACCGCGCGCAGCGGGCCGGTCGTACCACCGCCGGAGGGCACGGCGTCCAGGCCCATGAAGTGGATGGCGGTGGCGGCCATCGTGGAACCCTTGACCGGCAGTTCGTGCCCGAGACCGGCGAGGCTGTACGCCTCGACCTGGGTGGCGCCGGCGCTGTTGTTGTACCGGGTACGGGTCCAGCCGGACGCCGGGGTGTCCGTGGCCGACGGGGTCCGGCTCACGCCGAGGACGTCGGTCCACTGCTTGATCTCTTCACCGAGGTTGTTGTGGCTCAGGACGGTGTCGGTGGTCCCGTGCCACACCTGCACGCGCGGACGCGGACCGGTGTAGCCGGGGTACGCCGTGCTGCGCACCAGGCCGCCCCACTGCTGCGGGGTCGCGCTGACCTGGCCCTGGGCGCAGGCCGAGTTCCAGCCGCGTACGGTGCCGGTGCGGAAGCAGTGGTAGGGCACTCCCATGAACGCCGCGCCCGCCTTGAACACGTCGGGGTAGTCGGCGAGCATGACGTTCGTCATCATCGCGCCCGAGGACTGCCCGGTGACGTACACCGCGTCGGGGTTGCCGCCGTAGTGCTGCTCCGCATAGGTGACCATCGACATCAGCCCGACCGGGTCACTGCCGCCGTTGCGGGTCAACGCCTGGTCGGAGGAGACGTCCCAGCAGCTACCGCTCGGGTTCGTCGAGGGGTAGATGACGAGGAACCCGTACCGGTCCGCCAGCGACGCGAAGTCCTGGCTCGAGTACAGGTAGGGCCCTGAGCCCTGGCACCCGTGCAGGGCCAGCAGGATCGGGGGGTCGGCCCTGACGCTGCCCGGCACGTACAGGTGCATGGCCAGGCCGGTCGGGTTGGTGCCGAAGTCCGTGATCTGGGTCAACGAGGCGGCGTCGGCCCGAGGGGCGGCCTGCAGACCCAGGCCCAGCGTGAGGCCGACGGCGGCGGCCGCGCCCACGAGGCGGGACCGCAGGGAGCGGGATCGGAACATGGATGACCTCTCCGTCCAGGAGTGCTGTGAGCGTGAAGTGTGTTCCGGCGCGCCGCGCACCCATGCTCGGGTCGGGCACACGCCGCGTCAACGAGCCCGCCGTGGCCGGTACCGGTCAGCCACCTGCCGCACGGCGCGGCCAACCGGGCCGGCCCGGGCACAATTCCCTGGGAGCTTGCCGTCGCGCCGCTGACCGACCAGGCCGTCGCCGGGACCACCGTCGGCGGCTGCCTCCGCGCTCGACGGAGGGAGCGGGCCCGCTACTTCCTGCAGACAACCGCCCTGTCCGTCCCCGCCATCGCGGCGCCGGTCGGAATTCCCGACCTCCAGGCGTTCAACAAGGCATGCCGCCGCGACCTCGGAGCCTCCCCACGCGGCATCTGCACCGGCCTGAACAGCCAAGTCGTGAATCAGGCAACACAGCTGCCGTGGACCTCGCGGTCGTACGGCCACCGGCATCCGTTCCCGAGCGGGTGACTGCGGCGGCAGCCGCGGGGTTCCGACCCGCGGGAACCGGAGCGGCGGAGTCGGAACCGGATCCCGTCACGGTGCCGGGTCGGGCCAGAGCAGGAGTACGGGGCAGGGGGCGTGGTCGACCACGTAGCGGGTGGCCGGGCCGAGGCTGTGCGGTCCGCGGTGGGTGCGGGAGCCGTCGCGGGCGAGCACGAGCAGGTCGGCGCCGTCCGCGGCGGCGACCACCTCCCGTTCGGGTCGGCCGTGCGCCACCCGGACCGTGCAGGGCCGGCCCAGGCGTTCGGCGGCGGCCCGCAGCAGGTCCTCGCCGGTGGCGGACGCGAGCTCCTCCATCCGGTCGCCGGGGTCGCTGCCCCAGCCGGCACCCGGGTGGTGGGGGGCGGGGTGGTGGGGGGCGGGGTGGCCGCGGCCGAGCAGGCCGGCGAACGCCCCGTGCGCCGCGCCCGCGACCTCCGCGCCCGCGACGTACAGCAGGACGACCTCCGCGCCCGCCGGGACACGGGTGCGGGCCGCGTCGACACAGGTCGGCCAGGTGCCCTCGGTGATCCACACGACGACTGTCACGGCGTCACACTCCGAATGCGTGAAGTGATCCCCAGAGTGCCACCACCGCCAGGACCAGGGAAGCAGGCACGGTCAGCAGACCGAGCCGGGTGAACTCCCCGAGGTTGACCTCGCTGTCGTGCGCGTGGACGATGCGCCGCCACAGCAGGGTGGCGAGCGAGCCCGCGTACGTGAGGTTGGGGCCGATGTTGACGCCGAGCAGCACGGCCAGGACCGCCCCGGGTCCGGCCGGCGCGGTGAGGGGGAGCAGCACGAGGGTGGCGGGCAGGTTGTTGATGACGTTCGCGAGGACGGCGGCCAGTGCGGCGATGCCGAGCAGCGCCGCCAGGCCGTGGCCGGTCGGCACCAGGTCGCCGAGCGCGTCCGCGAGGCCGTTGTCGACGACCGCCCGGACGACCACGCCGAGTGCCAGGACGAACGCCAGGAACGGCACGCTGGTCGAGCGCAGGACGGCCCGGGGGGTGGTGCGGCGCCGGGCCAGCGCCCGGGTGCCGAGCACCAGCGCGCCGGCCAGCGCGGCCCAGGCCGGGTCGATCCCGACGACCGAGGTGAGGACGAAGCCCGCCAGGGTGCCCGCGATCGTCAGCAGCGCGAACAGCGGCATCTCCGGTTCCGCCGCGGCACTCTCCGCGGTGGCGCCCGCGTCCAGGTCGGCGGCGAAGAAGCGCCGGAAGACCGCGTACTCGACGCCGATCGCCACCACCCAGGGCAAGGCCATCAGTGCCGCGAAGCGGGTGAAGCTCAGCCCGCTGGCCGCCAAGGCCAGGAGGTTGGTCAGGTTCGAGACCGGCAGCAGCAGGGACGCGGTGTTGGAGAGGTGGGTGCAGGCGTAGACGTGCGGCTTCGGACGGGCCCCGAGGCGTGCCGCCGTGGCGAACACCACCGGGGTCAGCAGCACCACGGTGGCGTCCAGGCTCAGCACCGCCGTGATCACCGAGGCGGCGGCGAACACCTGCACCAGCAGCCGCCCGGGCCGGCCCGCCGAGGTCCGGGCCATCCACGCCCCGCAGGCGTGGAACAGGCCCTCGTCGTCACAGAGTTGGGCGAGGACCAGGACGGCCGCCAGGAAACCGATCACCGGGCCGAGCCGCGCCACCTCCTCGGCGGCGTGGTCGAGGGAGATCGCGCCGGTGCCGATCACCAGCCCCGCTGCCGGTACCGCGACCACCGCCTCCGGCCAGCCGAACGGGCGCACCACCGCGCAGACCAGCACCACCACCAGCAGGCCGACGGACAGCGCCTCGGCGAACGACGTACTCAGGGCCCGATCCCTTCTCGACGTGCAACGATCAGTCCCACATCGAACCAGACCCCACGGTGCGGGACGGAATCGACGGCCGCTCTGCTGCTGCTCGCCCGCCCCCGCTCCCTCGTCATGCCGTGTGAGGCGGCCGGGGTCGGCGGGTGTGGCGGAGTCACGTGTGGTCGGCCGGAAACGCCGCGGTGATGCCGCCGGCGGAGCCCGGGGTGAGCGCTGTGCCGCCGGTGGCGGAGCTCGGCCGTCCGGCCCCGGTGCTCCGTGCTCCGCTGCGGTCGAACATGGGCAGTGCCTCTCGTGATCGGTGGTGACGATGTCGGGTGGGGGTGGACGGTTCGGTCGGAGGATCCGAGGGGGCCGCTCGGTGGTCGCTCGGTGCGCGCGATTCGTGCCGCGGGGAGACCCGTCCGTGGGGGCAGACTGGGTCTGTGGCTGCAGGACGGATCGTCGCTCGTGTCGGGACACTGGGTCGGCAGGTGGGGCAGGGCGCCGGGAGGCTGTGGCGGTCCGGTCGGGAGCTCGAACTGCTGCACCGGGCGATGGCGTTCGCCACCCTGTTCTTCGTCACGCTGGTGCCGCTGCTGGTCGTGATCGGGGCGGCGCTGCCGGCCCGCGGCAGCGGGGTCGCGGACTGGATCACCGAGGGCCTCGGCGTGTCGGGCGGCCCGGCTGACGCCGTGAACGAGCTCTTCGCCTCCCGCAGCGCCGTCCTGAGCACCACCACGGCGCTCGGCCTGGCCGGCCTCGCGGCCTTCGGGATCTCGCTGATGGCCGCCGTTCAGAACACCTACGAGCGGATCTGGCACCTGCCGGCCGGCCCCTGGCACGCGCTCTGGCGCCAGGTGCTCGGCCTGGCGGGACTGATCGCGCTGATCCTTCTGAGCACCTGGCGCGGTCTGCCCTGGCACAGCGCCACGTCCTCGGCGGGTTCGCGCATCGTGGTGGGCGCGTGCGGCGGGCTGCTCTACTTCTGGTGGCTGCAGCACCTCCTCCTCGGATCGCGAGTCGCGTGGCTGCGCCTGCTGCCCGGCGCGGTCGCGACGGTGGCGGCCTTCGCCGGCCTGCGGTTCTTCTCCGAGCTGGTCTTCGCGCCGCTCATCGTGTCCAACGCGGTCTCGTACGGAGCCGTCGGCACCATCCTGGTGGTGCAGTCCTGGCTCATCGGCGTCGGGTACACCGTGTACGGCGGCGCGCTCGTCGGCCGGTTCGTCCGGCCGGATCGCCGGCCTGTCCGCATCGACGACGAGCAGAGCTGACGCGGTGCCGCGACGCCGTGTATTCGATTCATCCGCGCAGGTGAAGCCGGACGCTGTTCGAACAATGGCGTTCACTTGAACGTTCGAAAAGCTCTATCGTGGGGCTCGGGAGGCGGGGCCCTCGCTCCCGGATCGGCTCGTCGAGCGCGCCGCCGAACAGCGCCCGGACGCACTCGCGCCGACCGGCCGGGACACCGTCGCCGGCGCCGTACGGTTCGTCAACGCGTGCAAGCGCGCCCGGATCCGGCCGGTGTTCGGCGCCGACCTCGTCGTCCCGCTGCTGCGCACGGCCGCGGCCACCACCGGGAGACCGGACGGCCGCGGCCGCGCCCGCACCCCCGCGCGCGCGGCGGCGCGTACGCCGACGAGTCCGCCCCGCGCGTCACCCTGCCGGCCCGGGGCCGCACCGGCACGGGCGCCGTACGCCTCTGGCGCGCCAGCCCCGGAAGCGCAGGCTGAGCACGACCGCCCGGGCAGAAGAATTTTTCGCCGACATTGAACCGTTCCGGGCCGACGTCCGTGTTGGGGGTGCACGCGTCAGCACGACGCTTCCGAGACCAACACGCCTGCCAACAGGGGGAGTTCGCCATGCCCAAGACCATTCGCCACCACCGTCTGCTCGCTGTCTCCGGCCTCGCCGCCCTGCTGCTCACCGCGACCGCCTGCAGCGGCGGCGGTTCCGGCTACGGCGCGCCCGCCGCCGCCCCGGCCGCCGCCGCCCCCGCGTCCTCCGCGTCCTCCGCGTCCTCCGCGCCCGCCACCGCTGCCCCCGGCGCCGCCGAGGGCAGCAAGCTGCTCGCGGCCACCTCTGCGAGCCTCGGCCCGATCGTGACGGACGCCGCCGGCCGCACCCTGTACCGCTTCGACAAGGACACCGCCAAGCCCTCGGCGAGCACCTGCACCGACGCCTGCGCGGCGAAGTGGCCGCCGGTCCCGGCCCAGGACAAGGTGGCCGTCACCGGCGTGGACTCGGCGCTGGTCGGCACCGTCACCCGGCCCGACGGGACCAAGCAGCTGACCCTGGGCGGCTGGCCGCTGTACCGCTTCGCCGGCGACAGCGCGCCCGGCCAGACCAACGGCCAGGGCGTCGGCGGGACCTGGTTCGCCAGCGCACCCACGGGCAAGAAGGCGCAGGCCGCCCCGGCGCAGACCGCCCCGGCCCAGGGCCAGCCGACCGGCGGCACCTCGTACGGATACTGACCACCGTCGTGCGCCGCGGCTCTGACCGGCCGTCGGGACAGGGCGGACCGGTGCCGCCTTGTCCGGCCGGTGGCCGACCGGACAGACTGCTGCGGTGCACCAGGGACACCGTCACCGTCCGCCGGGGAGCGCGGGTACGGCGATCGGCGTCCTGCTCTGCCTCGTGCTCGGCCTGTCGCTGCTCGCGGTGCGCCTGTGGCCGGCTCCCGCCGCCCCGTCCGACTTCGTCGCGATCGGCGACGTGCCCGTCGACGCCGCGTCCCGGGCCGTCGGTCCGGACGCGTCCACCGGCACGTACACCGAGGACTGCGGGCACAACGAGCAGGGGCACCGCAACGCGGACAACGTGGTGATCTCGCCGGGCAACGTCGGCGGCGCCCACCACGTCCACGACTACGTCGGCAACCTCTCCACCGACGCGCTCTCCACCGACCGGAGCCTCGCCGCCGCGGGGACCAGCTGCACCGGAGGGGACCTCTCCAGCTACTACTGGCCGGTGCTGCGCCGCACCGACCGCTCCGGGGGCGACGCCGGGCACGACGAGGAACACGGCCCGCTCGGCGAGATCCTGACGCCCGAGCGGGTCACCGTCGAGTACCTCGGCAACCCGTGGAGCAAGGTGGTGCCGATGCCGCGCTTCCTGCGGCTGCTGGAGGGCGACCCGACCGCGGCCACCGACGGCGGAGCGGACGCCCGCGCCCGCTGGGGCTGCACCGGCTTCCCGGGCCGCACCACCGACCGCTACCCGCTCTGCCCGGCCGGCAGCCTGCTCACCCGCACCCTGGACTTCCCCAACTGCTGGGACGGGCGCTCCACCGACAGCCGCGACCACCGCTCGCACGTGCTCCACCCCGTGGCCTCCGGCGTCTGCCCGCACGGCACCTTCCCGATCCCGCACCTGCGGGTGACCGTCGGCTACCGGCCCCCGCCGCCCGGGGCGTTCGCCCTGGACGCCTTCCCCGAGCAGCACCACAGCCCGCGCACCGACCACGGGGTGTTCATCGGCCTGATGACGGAGGCCCGGGCGGCCGCCGTGGCGGCCTGTCTCAACGGCGCCCGAGATTGCCGGGAGAACGGTTGAACCGGACGGCCGCGTCGTACGTGCTGCTTCCGGTACCTGACAACGGAGGAATGGGCGGATGGCGAGAACACGAGCCGGTGCTCGGCGTGACGCGGCCGACGAGGCGCTGATCCGGACGCTCTACGAGCAACACGGTGGTGCGCTGCTCGCGTACGCCATCCGGCTCACCGGCGACCGGGCGGCCGCCGAGGACGCGGTGCAGGAGACCCTGATCCGCGCCTGGCGCAACCCCGAGGCGCTGACCGAGGCCAAGGGCTCGGTGCGCGGCTGGCTGCTGACGGTGGAGCGCAACCTCATCACCGACCGCTTCCGGGCCAGGGCGGCCCGACCGGCCGAGGTGGCCGAGGTGTCGGAGGAGATCGCCACCGTCCCGGTGGAGCGCGACCACGCGGACGGCGTGGTGGAGGCGCTGGTGATGACGCAGGCGCTGGAGCAGCTCTCGCCGGAGCACCGCGAGGTACTGCGGTCGATCTACTTCCAGCGGCTGTCGGTCGCCGAGGCCGCCGCCCAGCTGGGCATACCGCCGGGCACGGTCAAGTCCCGGGTGCACTACGCGCTGCGGGCGCTGAAGACGTCGTACGCCGGTGGGACGGGCGGCCTGAAGGAGGTGGCGGTATGAGCACGGAGCAGCACGATCCGAGCGCGGGGCTGGTCGGCGCCTACGTCCTGGGCGTGCTGGAGCCGACGGAGGTGGCGGAGGTCGAGCGGCACCTGTCCGGCTGCGCGCCCTGCCGGCTGGAGGTGGCGGAGTTGCGCGAGCTGGAGGGCGCCCTGGGCGAGGTCCCGCCGGAGTTCCTGCTGGACGGGCCGCCGGAGGGCGGCGATCTGCTGCTGCAGCGCACGCTGCGGCAGGCCCGCCGCGAGCGGGGTTCGGAGCTGGTACGGCGCCGGGCGTGGCTCGGGGTCGGCGCGGTGGCCGCGGCCGCGGCGGTGCTGGCCGTAGGGCTGTCGCTGGGCCGCAGTACGGCGCCCGCGCCGCCGCCGGTCGCGGTCGGTCCCGCGCCCTCGGCGACCAGCGCGTCCCCGCCGCCGGCCGGGACCAGGACGGCGTCGGTGACCGACCCCTCCACCGGCGCCCGGATGACCCTGACGCTCACTCCGGCGATGGGCTGGGTACGGGTGAACGCGGCGGTGACCGGCATTGCGGCGGGCGAGCGCTGCCACCTGGTGGTCAACGGCCGCAGCGGTGCGAAGGCGGACGCGGGCAGCTGGCTGGTCTCGCCCGCGGGCGCGAGGACCGGCGCCACCCTGGACGGCTCCGCCCTCGTGGACCCGGGTGATGTCACCTCGGTGTCGGTGGTGAACGAGGCCGGGAAGACCTTCGTCACCGTCCCGGTGTAGCAGGCCGCAGGTCGTGGGGTGATCCGGGCCGCCACCGTCGGGTGGTGGCCCGGGTCCGCATATTTATCGCCCGACGTCGGATCTCACGGCAGCGAGTGACACGACCGAGGGGGCCCGTGGCCCTCGTCGGCCGGGCGGAGCGCCCGTCACCGCGCGGATCGCGTGCCGGGGCACCGCGACGCCACGGCGTCGCGGTGCCCCGGGCGTTGCCCTCGGCGCGGGTCAGCGGCTGGGCTCCTGCATGGTGACGCAGTGGGCGCCACCGCCGCCGTTGCCGTAGAGGTTGTCGAGGTTGAGCTGGACACAGGGCCGGCCGAAGGCTGCCTCGATGGCCGACTTGGCCGCCGCGTCCTTGGCGGTGTCACCGAACTGCACCGTGATGACGGCGCGGTTGGTGACGGCCCAGTTCATGTACGAGCTGAGGAACTGTGCCTGCTTGCCCTGCGAGATCCGCGGCAGGGTGTCGGGGCCCTCGATGGCGATGACCTGCAGCGCCCGGCCCTTGGCGTCGGTGGCGTTCACCAGCACGTCGTGGATGGCCTGGGCGTTGGTGGTCCAGACGTCAGGCCGGACGGCGCCGGCCAGCTGCACCATCACCACGCCCGGCCGGACGAAGCGGGCGGTGCCGTCGATGTGGCCGTCGGTGACGTCCTGTCCGGTGACGCCGGGCAGCCAGATCATCTTCGAGGCGCCGAAACGGGCCAGCAGCTCCGCCTCGATCTGGGCCTTCGTCTTGCCCGGGTTGCGGTTGCTGTTCACCCAGCAGCTCTCGGTCGCCATCAGGGTGCCGTCGCCGTCGCACTCCACGCCGCCGCCCTCGCCGACCACCGATGCCTTGGCGAACGGGACGGCCGCGTAGGCGGCGACCTTCTGGGCGACCGTGCGGTCCTTGTCGTAGGCGGAGTAGGGGAGCCCGTAGAAGGTGGTGGCGTTCTCGCCCCAGGCGTTGAAGTTGAGGCCGAAGGCGTCCAGGCCGCCCGCGCCGTCGGTCCGGAAGAGCGGGCCGGTGTCGCGCATCCAGCAGTCCGACACCGGGATCGAGCTGATCACCGTGACGGTGGACCCGCACGCGCTGCGGGCCTGCGAGGCGGCCGAGGAGCCGTCCGCGCACATGATCACCGGTTCGTACTTGGCGATCTCCTTGGCCAGCTTGGCGATGTCGGCCTGGATCTTCGTCAGGACGTTGCCCCAGATCGTGTAGCTGGACGGCCAGGCCATCCAGGTCCGGGTGTGCAGCGTCTCCTCCCCGGGGACGCGCCAGCCGGTGGCGGCCCGGGCCGGCCGGATGCCGCCGAGGACCGGGCCCACGGCCAGGGCGGCGGCGACCGCACCGGTCCGGGCCAGCAGGGTCCTGCGGCTGATCCCCGTGGTGACGTCGTGCTCCGTGCTCATGTGCAGCTCCTTCTCGTGGATCGTCGGGGTTCGTGCGGGGGTGGGACGGGCGTACGGGATCAGTGGAGTTCCGTCAGCAGTCCCTCTTCCCGGACCAGTTCGCGCTCGGCCGCCAGGTCGAGGCTCCGGGCGAAGGCCCAGTAGACGGCGCCGGCCACCGGCAGGCCGACGAAGATCGAGTAGTCGACGCCGCCGAGGAGGTCCGCGACGGGTCCGACGAAGAGCCCGGTGATCACCATGAACGGCGCCATGCAGGCCAGGCCGATCGCGTACGCGAGGTTCCCGCGCCAGCCCCACCGGCCGTAGATGCCGGACGGGTTGAAGATCTCCCGGACGACGTACTGGCCGCGCCGGACGAAGAAGAAGTCGACCAGGTTGATGGCCGTCCACGGGATGAACAGGTACGTCAGCACGACCACGACGTTGGCGAAGAACCAGTTGAAGCGGTCGATCCCGACGAGGGTGGAGACCGTGCCGACCGCGACCAGCATGACGGCGATGGTCGCCACCCGGATGGTCCGGGTCGGGGTGACCGGCCGGAACGAGTCCATGATCGAGATCATGGTGAGACTGCCGCCGTACTGGTTGATCGCCATGATGGAGAGCAGCCCGACCAGCAGCACCACGACCGCGACCGTGCCGAACCCGCTGAACAGCCGGTCGGCGGCCAGCTTCAGTGCGGAGACCGGGTCGGTGCCGGCGGGCGCGGCGGCGGAGACCACGGCGCCGAGGACGAACACCCAGATCCCGGAGACGGCGCTCGGCAGGTACGTCCACCAGAAGGTGCTGCGGACGGAGACGTCGGGCCGCAGGTAGCGCGAGTAGTCGGAGACGTACGGTGCCCAGCCCAGCTGGAAGCCGGCGACGAAGACGAACACCAGCATGAACGGGGCGAGTTCGAACGGCCCGGCCTGCCACACGCCGGCCGGCAGGCCCCCGCCGAACAGGGCCGCCGCGGTGACCGCCGCGGTGACCGCGACGAACGGCCAGGTGAGCCACCGGTTGAGCCGGTGGATCCAGTCGTAGCCGAACAGGGCGATCACCGCCGCGACCAGGGCGGCGATCAGGTACCCGGCCCAGTTGGGGACACCGGCGAGGGTGTTCATGGCCTGCCCGGAGAGCAGGGCGTCGGAGGTGTTGAAGGCCACGTAGTTGACCAGCGCGAACACCCACACCGTCACGGCGGCCCCGAGGTAGCCGAACTGCGGCCGTGACTGGACCAGTTGGGGAAGACCAAGCTGCGGTCCCTGGGCCGAGTGGAAGGCCATGAAGAAGGTGCCGAAGAGGGAGCCGAGGACGGTCGCGACCACGGTCCACAGCAGCGAGGCCCCCATCGAGAGCGTCACCACCCCGGTGGCGAGTCCGGTGAGGTTCAGGCTGCCGACGAACCAGATGGCGCCCATGCTCGACGGCTTGCCGTGGCGCTCCTCCAGCGGCACCCAGTCGATCGAGTGCTGTTCGATGCCCACGGGTCGTGCGGAGTCCTCTGCCTGCGAGGCGACTGCCACCATGCGGCCCTCCTGAGTTGCCGGGCGTGCGTGTGCCGCCCCTTGATTGCGTGTCTGGTCGCTCAGAGCTGGCCGAGCTGCGCCGACCCTAGGGACTGACTTAAAAGTCAGTCAAGATCTCCGACAGAGGAACAATCTTGACCAGGAGGGATGGGAGGTTAGACGCGTGAATCCTGATGAAATATTCAGCCTGAGGCTTGTCGGCGCAGGTGGGATGGGGCAGGATCTGCGCGTCGGCCGGAGCCGCGGCGGCTCACCAGGTCGGGTGGGAGCTCACACCGCCGTCCACGACCAGGTCGTGGCCGGTGATCCAGGAGGCGAACGGGGAAGCGAGGAAGAGGCAGGCGTCCGCGACGTCCCGGGGCGTGCCGAGCCGGCCCAGCGGTGCGGCGGCCTGCCAGCGACGGACGCCCTCCGGCCAGGCCTCGGCGAGGTCCTGACGGGAGATCAGTCCCGGGGAGACGGTGTTGATCCGCAGGCCCTTCGGGCCCAGCTCCAGGGCAGCCGAACGGGCGAACATGATCAGGGCAGCCTTGGCCGCGCAGTAGTGGGCATGACCGGCCGCGGGCTGGCTGCCCTCGATCGAGGCGATGTGGACGACGGACGCCCCGGGCAGCATCACCCGGGCCGCCGCCGCGGTGCACCGGACGGCGGCACCCAGATCGGTGTCCAGCACGGCGCGCCAGTCCCCGTCGGTCAACTCCGCCAGCGGCTTCACGGGTTGGATGCCCGCGGCGTTGACCAGGACGTCCAGTCGGCCCCGCCAGGCGATCGCCGCGCCCACCACCCGGTCCCCGGCGGACGGGTCGGACAGGTCCGCCGCGACCGGCAGCGCGGCCCCGCCCGCTGCCGCGATCCGGGCCGCCGCCGCATCGGTGGCGGCGGTGCTGCTGCGGGCGTGGAGCACGACCTCGGCACCCGCGGCGGCGAAGCGCTCGGCCACGGCCGCACCGATACCGCCGCCGGAGCCGAGGACCAGGGCCACCTTGCCCGCGATCCCGGGGAAGACCGGCCCGCCGACGTCACCCATCGACACCCCCGTCGGCCGGGCCGACCGGCATCGTCGTGGGCGCGTCCGGACGGCACAACGCCCGTACGAGCGGCGCATGCCGGGGATAGCGGAGAGCCAACTCCTCCGCACGGCCGCCCTGGTAGAAGGCCGGAGTGAACCCGGGGGCCATGCTGGTGCCGAACAGCGACCAGGTGCCGCCCGGGGCGACCCTGGCGCCCATCCACGTCCCGGCCGGCACGACCAGCTGCACGGCGGGGGCCTCCGCCGGGCCGCCCAGGACCACGCACCGGCCCGCACCGTCCGGGCCGAGCAGGAGGACCTCCAGCGGGTCGCCGCGGTAGAAGTGCCACACCTCGTCGACGGGGAGCCGGTGCATGGCGGAGAAGTCGCCGGGTGCGGAGGTGAGAAGCGCCAGGATCACCGAACCGGCCGGTCGCCCGTCCGCGTCCGCCGGGCCCGCCCAGGTGCGGCGGAACCGGCCGCCCTCCACCGGCAGCGGTACCAGGCCGTACGCGGCGGCGATCCGGTCCGCGGGGGACGGCTCGGCCGCCGAGCCGGCCCGGGAGCTCCTCACGCCCTCGGCCCTCCGTTCCCGCGCCGCCCTGCCACAGCGGACGCTACGCGGCGCCGAGCCCGGCGCCCGGCACCGCGCGGCGCCGCCGGGCCACGATCACCCGGATGGCGCCGACGCGGCGAGGCCTGCCTGGGGCGGAGCGGGGCGAGTACGGGGAGTCGGACTTCCCGTCGCTGAAGGGTTGATCACCCGCTCGGGCCGCCACCGCGCGTCCGCCGGATCAACGTGCGCTGTCGTCCGACCGGTTCCGGCCGGGGCGCTGGCCCGCGAGGAGCAGGAGCAGCCCCACCAGCATGAACCCGCTGCCGGTCATGGTCGCCCACTCCCGGCTGCTGGTGCCGACCGCCAGCAGGAAGACCACCTGCCAGCTCAGCGCGAACGCCACCACCAACTGGCCCCATCCGTAGAGGCGGGGTCGTCGGACGTGGCGACGATAGGAGGGCAGCAGCCAGCCGCGGCTGAGCGCCGCGATGCCGGAGGCGGCGGTGAGCAGGGCGACGATGGCCAGGGGTACGGCGAGGTAGAGCTTCACGGTCTCACTCCTGTGCGCCGGACCCGCGCCGGGCGCGAGCGTGATCATTCCACCCGTCGCGCGGAGGTCTGCGGCGGCCCCCGGGTTCGCGCCGCGCGGGCCGGCATCCCGAGGGGTGCCGGCCCGCGTCGGTGGACGCTCGGGGTGGGTCACTCCTTGACGGCGCCGCCGGTGAGGCCGCGGACGAAGAAGCGCTGGAGGAGGACGAAGCCGAGGACGACGGGGATCGCGGCGAGCACGGAGCCGGCCATCAGCAGGTCCCAGCGGGGGTTGAACTGGTTCTGGAAGCGGGCGAGGCCGACGGGGAGGGTGCGCAGGAGTTCGTTGTTGGTGACCAGGGAGGGCCAGGCGAACTCGCCCCAGGTCCACATGAACTTGAGCACGGCGACGGTGCCGAGCGCGGCCCAGGAGTTCGGCAGCAGGATGCTGACCAGGGTGCGCAGCCGTCCGGCGCCGTCGATCGAGGCGGCCTCGTCCAGCTGCACGGGGAGGGTGACGAAGTGCTGGCGGAGCAGGAAGATGCCGGTCGGGCTGGCCAGGAAGGGGATGATCAGGGCCCAGTAGGTGTCGACCCAGCCGAGGTCGCGCATGGTCAGGTAGAGCGGGACCAGGATGACCTGGGTGGGGATCATCAGGGTGGCCAGGATCAGGGTGAACACGGCCTTCTGGCCCCGGAACCGGACCCGGCTGAGCCCGTACGCGGCGAGCGTGTCGAAGACCAGGTTGCCCGCCACCACGGCACCGGACACCAGCACCGAGTTGAGGAACCATTGGCCGAACGGGAAGCGGGTGGTGACCTCCCGGTAGGCGTCCACGGTCAGGCTGGAGGGAATCAGCTCGTGTCCGGTGCCGAGCAGCTGGTCCATGGTCTGGAAGGAGGTCAGCACCATCCACAGGACGGGGAGTCCGGCGAAGACGGAGACCGCGGTCAGCCAGGCGGCGGAGCCGAACCGGCCGGCGGGGCGCTTCATGACTCCTCCTTGGAGGTGAGACGCATGCGGATCAGGGTGACGATCAGCAGGATGGCGAACAGCACCACCGAGGCGGCGGCGGCCACGCCGACGTCGGACAGCAGCTTGGTGTAGATGAAGGTGACCACGGTGAGGGTGGCGTTGCCCGGCCCGCCCTCGGTCATCACCCAGACCTGGTCGAAGACCTTGAAGGAGTTGAACAGCAGGAGCAGGAAGACGGCGGCGGAGGCCGGGCGGAGCATCGGCAGTGTGATCGAACGGAACTGCCGCCAGGGGCCGGCCCGGTCGATGGTGGCCGCCTCGTAGATCTCGTCGGGGATGCGCTGGAGCCCGCCGAGCAGGATCAGCGCGTAGATGCCGAACTCTTTCCAGATCGACACCACGGCGACCGCGGGCAGTGCAAGGTGATTGTCGAAGAGCCACCGGGCACCGTCCGAACCGACCAGTGCGGCGAGGGAGTTGACCAGGCCGTGGTCGGGCTCGTAGAGCCACTTCCAGACCAGGCCGGCGACCACCATCGGGATGACGGCCGGGAGCACGGTGATGGTGCGCACCAGGCGGGCGGAGCGCATCTCGCGGTTGGCGGCGATCGCGGTGGCGAGGGCCAGGACGTAGGTGCCCGCCATGGTGACCGCGGTGAAGACCGCAGTGTTCCACAGGCTCTCGCGGAAGGCGCCGGTGCCCAGGATGGTGGTGTAGTTCTCGGCGCCGACGAAGGTGCGCGGGCCCAGTAGGTTCCAGTGGTCGGTGCTCAGCAGCATCGCCTGGACCATCGGGTAGAAGGTGAACGCCAGGATCACCAGCAGGGCGGGGGCGACGGTCAGCCAGCCGGCCAGCGCCCCGGTGGGACGGCGGCGGCGGCGCCGCCCGGCGGCGCGCGAGGTGTGCGCGCCGCCGGAGCGGGTGGCCCCGGGCTTCGGCTGAAGCTCGGTCATGGTGGTCATGGGTTCGCTTACTTCTCGTTGGACAGGGCCTGGCCGACGGTGTCGTCGATGGTCTTGAGCGCCTTGTCGACCGGCATCTGGCCGTTGACGCCGGCCACGATGTTGGCCTTCTGGGCGTCCCAGCGGGTCTGGAAGGCATGCCGGTCCTGGAGCACCAGGTCGGGGGTGTTCCGGCCGAGCTGCTCGAAGATGGCGTTCCAGTTGGGGTCGGAGCTCAGCCAGGCGTTGACCTTGGACTGGATCTCGGGGGCGACCTTGTCGCGCTGGTACGGGAAGATGGCGTGGAACTGCATGTAGTCGGCGCTGCGCTCGGGGGAGGCCAGCCACTTCATGAAGGTGCCGGCCGCGTTGAGGTTCTTGCCGTCGGCGCGGGCGACCAGGCTGTGGCCGCCGACCATCGAGCAGCCGCTCTTGGGGCCGGTGGGCATCGGGGCGACGGCCCACTTGTCCTTGGTCTTCTCGTTGCCGGCCTGGACGTTGGCGATGACCGACTGGAAGAACGGGAACATCGCGACGTCGCCGCTGATGAAGCCGTTCAGTGCGCTGGTGCCGGTGGGGGAGATCTTGTCGGTGTAGAAGGACTTCATGTACTCCATGGCGGTCTTGCCGGCCTCGGAGTTCAGGGTGGAGGTCTTGAAGTCCGCGGAGGTGAGGGAGCCGCCGGCCTGGCAGAGGAAGCTCTCCCAGGTGGAGTTGATGGCGTTGAGGTGGTCGTCCATGCCCTTGAACTGCCAGCCGCTGACCTTCTTGCCGGCCGCGGCCGACTTGGTGGTGATGCCGGCCGCCATCGACTTGAGCTCGTCCCAGGTCTTCGGCGGGGCGGTGTACCCGTACTGCTGGAGGATGTCGGTGCGGTAGAGCATCACGTCGACGTCGAAGTACAGCGGGACGCCGTACATCTTGCCGTTGTACTCGTCGATCTTGGCGAGCGGCAGGAAGTTCTCGGTGTCCTTGGCGGTGTAGCCGAGCTTGTCGAGCGGGGCCAGCGCGCCGGCCTTGAGGTAGTCGAGCTCCAGGCCGTTGTTCATCAGCCAGACGTCGGGGCCGTTGCCGGCGGCGATCGCCTGCTTGATCTTGTCGCGGCCGTCCTTCCACTCGAGCTGGGTGAACTCGACGGTGACCTTGGTCTGCGAGGCGTTGAAATCGTCGACGAGCTGCTTGACCTTGGTGTCCTGCCCGATCCAGAACGGCATGGACCAGAACTTGACGGTCGTGCGCCCGCCGGCCTCGGAGGAGCCACCCGAGCCCGAGGAGGCGCAGGAGGAGGCCGCGGCCACGAAGGCGGAGGCCAGGGCGGCGGCGGCGAGGCGGCGGCGGAGGGAAGCCATGGTGCGACTCCTAGACGGACTGTGGGGCGGGAGCCGGCTTGGTGGCGCGGGGCTCCCGGGAATGCCGTAAAGGTATGCGATATACGATCTGCCTCGCCAGGGGTGTTACCGGATCGTTTCCCGGGGTTGGCGGGCGGGTTGAACGCAGGCGTCCCGCAGGGGGTGAAGAGGGCTCAGCCTAGGACGAAACGGACGGGTGCGAAACGACGGAATCCCGGCGCGGTCGGGATTCCGACAGCCCGGGACCGGCGGGGGAGGGTCAGCCGAGCAGGCCCCGGCGGGCCGCCTGGAGGCCGGCCTGGAAGCGGGTACGGGCGCCGAGCGAGTCCATCAGCCGCCGCATCCGGCGCTCCACGGTGCGCTGGTTCACCCCGAGCCGGCGCGCGATGATCTCGTCCGTCCAGCCGGCCGCCGCGAAGCCCAGCAGCTGGACGTCCTCCTCGCTCAGCTCGTTCGACGCCTTCCCGGGCGACCACAGCGGCATCGCCCGCTGCCAGACCGCCTCGAACAGCGCCACCAGCCCGTCCAGCAGCGGGGAGCTGCGCAGCACCAGGGTCTGCCGCTCCTCCTCCAGGACGAACGGCACCAAGGCGGTCGAGCGGTCCACGATCATCATCTTCAGCGGCAGGTCGTCGACCACCCGGCCCTGCTCGCCGTGCCGGCTCAGCCGCCGGGCGGTGGCCAGCTCCTCCGGCCCGGCCAGCGCCTCCCGGTGATAGACCGTCCGGTACGACACCCCCCGCGCCATCAGCTCCAGCTGCACCTCGACCTGGGTGCCGATCCCCTCCAGCACGTACGGCGGCCGGTCGAAGATCAGCACCTCGCGCTGGGTGGTCTGCTGGGTCTGCAGGAAGTGCCGCACATTGGCCGCGCCGCCCTGGATGACCTGGACCGGCTGGTCCCGGTCGGCGGTGGCGGCCTGCCAGACGGCGGTCAGCTCGCCGGCCGCCAGCCGGGCCTGCTCGACCTTCTGGTGGAGGTTCAGCGCCAGCACCTCGATCGCCAGCTCCGGCGACGCGGCCCGGAACCGGACCGGGCGGGTCGGCGAACGGGTGATCAGGCCGAGCTCCTCCAGGGCGCGGAGTTGGCGGCGCAGCCCGGACGGCTCCCGGCCGGTCGCGGCGGAGAGCTCGGCGAGCGACTGCTCGGGGCGCCCGAGCAGCACCCGGTACAGCGCCTCCTCCGGCTCCGACACGCCCAGCGCCTGCAGCACCCGTCGCCACCTCGATCCTGTCGCACCGGCGGTCGGTGCCCGTGGCTCATCGTAGATCCGCCCGCCCCGGACGGCCGGGGCGGGCGGAGCGTCGAGCGGGGGTCGGTCGGGCGCGGGTCAGGGGGTGCGGACCCAGAACTCGATCGACAGCGGCGGGACGGTCACGGTGATCACCGGTCCGGTCCGCCGGCTGAGGGTCTGGTTGTTGGTGGTCGGCCCGAAGCGGTGGCCCTCGAAGGCGGACGCGGTCTGGGTGTCCACCGTGTAGGTGAACGGGGCGCTGGACGAGCGGTTGGTGACGGCGAAGACCTGCTTGCCCGAGGGAGTCTTCCAGGCCATGATCCGATGGTCGTTGTACGGCGTGCCGTCGCTGTGGACGGGCTCCTCGACGTGGTGGCGGACCGAGTCCCACGGCATGTACTGGACGAAGCCGGCGACCGCGTTCCAGTTCTCCGGGTTGAAGTCCCAGTGCCCGGTCTGGATGCTCGGGTAGTGACCGGAGCTGAAGTCGGTGTCGGACGGCGGGCGCCAGAAGCCGAGCGAGTAGCCCTTGGACTCGGAGTTGGTGGTCGGCTTCAGGGCGTGCAGCCAGAACCAGGTGGGCGCGTTCTGGAAGACCATCCAGTTCATGATCGAGTGCGCGGTGTTGATCGTCCGGTTGAACGAGCTGGTCGGGTGCAGGTACTCGAACTCGTTGTTGAACACCGGCTTCCCGGCCGCGCCCGAGGTGTAGTCGCCGCTGATCTGCTCGTCGGCGTAGGTGCCGACCCGGTGGTAGGTCCAGGCGTCGACGTAGGAGAGCGCCTGCGGGTCGGCCGCGACGAGCTTGCCGCGGTCGCCGCTCCAGCCGCCGCGGCTGTCCGCGTGGATCAGGACGTTCGGGTACTTGGCCTTGATCTTCGGTGTCACTGCCTTGAACGCCGCCAGGTAGTCGGCGGGCTCGTAGAAGCAGGAGGAGTACGCGGGCAGTGCGTCCGGCTCGTTCTGCAGGCCCCACATCGAGATCGGGACGCCACGGGCGGCCAGGTAGTCGAGGTCCTGCACCATGGCATCGCCGACCTGGTCGAGGAAGGCGGGGTCGAAGGAGGCCAGGGTGCCCTTGATGTAGGAGCTGTTGGACTTCCAGCCGGGCGCGGGCGACCAGTACTCGGCGGCCACGCCCTCGATGCCGGCCTGCTGGATCATCTCGGCGAGCAGGGCGGTCTGGCCCTCGTAGCGGTCGATGATGTGCTTGTTGGTCGGGTCCAGGCCTCGGTGGTAGAGGCCGAGGGCGAGCCGGCAGTAGCGGAAGCCGCGGTCGGAGCGGTTGGCCTTGAGGATCTGCTGGTAGAAGCGGGTGCGCTCGCTCGGGGTCAGGTCGAACGGGACGCCGCTCACTTCGGTCGGCATGCCGTTGTTGCCGGAGTTGATCGAGTCGGACTGGATCTCGAAGCCGAGGCCGAGGATGGTCTGCCGGGCGCCGTTGTCGTACCGGATGGTGTAGCTCGCCGAGTCGAGCCCAACGGCGCGGGCCGGAGACCGGCCGATCAGCGGGCCGGTGGCCAGTGCGGCGGCGCCGATCGCGGCGCCGCGGAGCAGGGACCTGCGGCCGAGGGGGTGCTGTCCGGCGTGGGACATGGGGGTCTCCCTGGGTGGGGGAAGGGATGGAGAGGGCGTCAGAGTATGCGATATACGATGTTTCGCGCGAGGGTTTGGACGGACCGATCTCCCGCATCCCGAGGGCTGTCGGAATACCGGCAGAGTCGGGATTCCGTCTGTCCGCCACCCCGGTGGGGCGCTTAGCCTGCCTGGACGTCGGGACCGTGAACCGGGTGTCGACAGCACGGACGGAGGAACGAGCATGCTGGCACCCTTCGGGATCTCCGAGAGCGACGAACAGCTCTACCGCGAGGTCCTCGGGCGGTCCGCGCCGACGCTGGCCGAACTCGCCGAGGCCACCGGCCGGGAGGCCCTGACGGTGCGCCGCCGCCTGCGGGTGCTGGAGAACTGCGGGCTGGTCGTCCGGGTCGCCACCCGGCCGGTGTCCTTCCGGTCCGCCTCGCCGGAGCTCGCGGTCGGGGTGCTGGCCCGCCGGCGCCACCAGGAGATCGAGCAGGCCCGCGCCGCCTCCGCCGAGCTGTCGCGGCTCTGGCAGGGCGCGGTGCAGGCCCGCGAAGCGCCCGTCCAGGTGGTGCACGGTCGGGAGGCCGGGGTCCGGCGCTTCCTGCAGACCCAACTGGCGGCCCGCGCCGAGGTGCTGACCTTCGACCGGCCGCCGTACGTGGAGGAGGGGGTGCTGCCCCAGCTGGACGCCCAGCTGGAGGCGATGGCCCGGGGCGTGCGCTACCGCACCGTCTACGACAAGCAGTCGTTGGCCGGGCCGGGCCAGATCGAGCGTGCCTGGCAGCTCTCGCAACACGGCGAGCAGGCGCGGGTCCTGGACGGGGTGCCGCTGAAGATGCTGATCGTCGACGGCGCCGCCGGACTGGTGCCGTCCGGGCCGCTGGAGTCCCGGCAGACCCTGGTGCTCCAGGAGTCGCCGCTGCTGACCGGGCTCGGCGCGATGTTCGAGTGCCTGTGGGAGCGCGCCACCCCGTTGTGGACGGCGCGCGGCGCCGGGGCCGGTGCGGGTGTGGGTGCCGTGGTCGTCGGGACGGCCGCTGCCGGGGCCGACGCCACCGGCGAGCGGCTGCTGGGGTACGCGGCGGCCGGCTACACCGACGCGGCGATCGCCCGGCGTACCGGGATGAGCAAGCGGACGGTGGAACGGCGGATGCGCCGGCTGATGGAGTCGCTCGGCGCGCAGACCCGCTTCCAGGCGGGACTGCAGGCGGCCCGGCGGGGGCTGTTGGGCTGATCCCGCCGGGCCGTCGGGCGCCGGGTCAGGGCGGACCGGCGCCGATCGAGGGGCCCTGACCTCGGGTCAGGACCGGGTGCGCGACGCGGGCCCGCGGCCCGTCAGCCGCTGCGGGGTGAGCAGTTCGGCGAGCAGCTCGGCCGGCATCAGGCCCTGCTCCAGGACCAGTTCGGCCACCCCGCGGCGGCCGGCGAGCGCCTGCTGCGCGATCGCGGTGGCCCGCTCGTACCCCAGGTGAGGGTTGAGCGCGGTCGCCAGCCCGATCGACTGCGCCACCTGGGCCGCCAGGTGCTCGCGGTTGGCGGTGATGCCCGCCACGCAGCGCTCGGCCAGGGTCAGGCAGCCGGCCCGCAGGTGGGTGATGCTCTTCAGCAGGCTGTGCGCGATGAGCGGTTCGAAGGCGTTCAGCTGCAGCTGCCCGGCCTCGGCGGCCATGGTCACGGTCAGGTCGTTGCCGATCACCTCGTAGGCGATCTGGTTGACCACCTCCGGGACCACCGGGTTGACCTTGCCCGGCATGATGCTCGAACCGGCCTGCACGGCGGGCAGGTTGATCTCTCCGAGGCCGGCCCTCGGGCCGGAGGAGAGCAGCCGCAGGTCGTTGCAGACCTTGGAGAGCTTGACCGCGGTCCGCTTGAGCACGCCCGACAGCTGGACGAAGGCGCCGGCGTCCTGGGTGGCCTCCACCAGGTCGGCGGCCAGCTCCACCGGGCGGCCGGTGAGGCGGCGCAGGTGGGCGCAGGCCGCCCGCGGGTAGTCCGGGTGAGCGTTGAGGCCGGTGCCGATCGCGGTGCCGCCGAGGTTCACCTCGTGGATCAGCGCGCACGCCTCCGAGAGCCGCCGCCGGTCCTCCTCCAGCATCACCGCGTAGGTGGCGAACTCCTGCCCGAGGGTCATCGGCACCGCGTCCTGCAGCTGGGTGCGGCCGATCTTCAGGACGTCAGAGAACTCCTCCGCCTTGGCCGCGAAGGCGTCCCGCAGCACCGCCATGGCGGCCAGCAACTCCTGGGCCGCGGCGTCGAGGGCGAGCTTCACGGCGGTCGGGTAGACGTCGTTGGTGCTCTGCCCGGCGTTGACGTCCTCCAGCGGATGCAGGTGCCGGTACGCGCCGCGCGGGTGGCCCAGCAGCTCCAGGGCCCGGTTGGCGATCACCTCGTTGGCGTTCATGTTGCTGGAGGTGCCGGCCCCGCCCTGCACCACGTCCACCACGAACTGCTCGTGCAGGGCGCCCGCGCGGATCTCCGCGCAGGCCATGACGATCGCCCCGGCACGCTCGTCGTCCAGCAGGCCGAGGTCGCGGTTGGCCCGTGCCGCGGCCTCCTTGACGGTGGCCAGCGCCACCACCAGCTCCGGGTGGGCGGCCAGCGACGTCCCGGTGATCGGGAAGTTCTCCACCGCCCGCAGGGTGTGCACACCGTAGTAGGCGTCGGAGGGGACCTCTCGGTCGCCCAGCAGGTCGTGCTCGGTGCGGGTGGTGGCGGTAGCGGGGGCGGCGTTCGGCCGGGTGGTCATCGGGCGGGCTCCATCTCGGTGGGTGCGGCGGCGCAGCCGCGGTCGGGTCCGGAGTTCGCGGTCCCGTCCTCGCCGGTCGGGTCGTCGCCGGTCGGGTCGTCGCCGGTCGGGTCGTCGCCGGTCGGGTCGTCGCCGGTCGGTTCGTCGCCGGTCGGGTCGTCGGCGGGCTCGGGCAGGGCCAGGACGTGGCGCAGGTAGGCGCGTCGCTGCTCGGTGTCGGGGGTGGCGAGCAGCGCGGACAGGACGGCGATCCGGGCCTGCCCGGCGCGCAGCACACCCGTGGGCACAGCACCGGCGGCGACCAGGTCGACCGCCCCGCCGTGGGTGTACAGCTCGGCGACCGGACCGCCCGCCACCCGGGTGGTGAGCGCCACCAGCACGCCTCGCGCGGTGGCCTCGGCCACGGCCCGGACGAAGTCGGGAGTGGCGTTCCCGGCCCCGGTGGCGACCAGCACGACGCCCTCCGCCCCGGCCGCGAGGGCGGCTCGGAACAGCACCGGGTCGGCGTCGCAGTGGTGGGTGACGACGTCGACCCGGGGCGGGGTGCGGGGTTCGCGGGGCAGCGGCAGGGCGTCCGGCCGGGCCGGGCGGCGGGTCAGCGCGACCCGGGCGTAGCCGACCTCGCCGATCGGGCCGGTGGGGGAGGCGAAGGCGTCGAGGTCGAGGGTGTGGCTCTTCACGGTGCCCCGGGCGGGATGGATCCGGCCGTCGAACACCACGACGGTGCCGACCTCGGTGAGGGTGGCGGCGGCCAGCAGCGCGTCGCGCAGGTTCCCCGGGCCGTCGCCGTCCTCGGCGTCGAAGGGCAGTTGGGCGCCGGTGAAGACGACCGGCCGGTGGTCGGCGTGGTGCAGGTCGACCAGGAAGGCCGACTCCTCCAGGGTGTCGGTGCCGTGGCTGACCACGACGCCCGCCACCTCGGGGCGGGCCAGCTCGCACTGGACGGCGCGCAGCAGGGCGAGCTGGTGCGTCGTGGTCAGCCGGGCGCTGTTGAGGGTGAGCAGGTCGACCACCCGGACGTGCACGCCGGACGGGACGGGCGTACCCGCCAGCACCGAGCCGCCGGGCGTGTCGGCGGCCCAGCCGGCGCCGTGCCGGCTGCTGGCGATGGTGCCGCCGGTGGTGATGAGGCTGACCTGGGTCACGGTGGGGCGCTCCGTTCGCGTTCGGAGGAGGGGGCGGCGCAAGATTATGGGGATCGGTGCGCAACGCGATCGCGAAAATCTCTGCTCGTCGGTGCGGGTGTGGTGGAATATCGCGCCATGGACGAGATCGATCTGCACATCTTGCGCGAGCTCCAGGCGGACGGCCGGCTGAGCAACCAGGAACTGGCCCAGCGGGTGGGGTTGACGGCCTCCCCCTGCATGCGCCGGGTCCGGCAGTTGGAGCAGGACGGCGTGATCGTCGGCTACCGGGCGATCGTCGACCCGGAGGCGGTCGGCCGGGGGTTCGAGGTGCTGGTGTCGATCGAGGTGCGCCGCGAGCGCGAGGTGGTGGAGGCGTTCGAGGCGGCGCTCCAGGACATCCCGGACGTGATCGAGGCGTACCGGCTCTTCGGCAGCCCCGGCTGCCTGCTGCGGATCGCGGTCGCGGACCTGCAGGCGTACGAGCGCCTGTGGATCGAGCGGCTCACCTCGCTGTCCGGGGTGACCGAGGTCAACTCCCAGATCATCATGAAGCGGATCAAGGAGTCGTCCGGCCTGCCGGTGGGCCGCCGGCCGCGCCGCTCCGAGTGAGCCGCGCGGCCGGGGCGGTTCATCGGGCGGGGCGGACCATGACGATCGACTCCAGCGTGTCGGTGCTGTTCCAGAGCAGCTCGATCCGGGTGCCGGTGTCCGGCACCTTGACGCTGCTGAATGGGATCGCCGGATCCCAGTAGGCGGCGTTGTGGTCGTCGAAGACCGGCACGCCGGGCTCGCCCGGAAGCGTGGTGAGCACATCCGCCCGGTGCAGGCTCAGCCCGTCGGTGGCCTCGAATCCGAAGGTCGAGTCGTAGCCCTGCAGGCGCGGGCGCATCGCGGTGCCGCCGGTCCAGCGCAGCGGCGCGGGATGGGCGTCCACCGGCAGCACCAGGCCCTGCCCGGGGTGGTTCGCCACGTTGTTGTCGGCCTGGGAGGTGTCCCAGAGCCAGATCAGCAGGCCGTTCTGGTTGCGGTAGTGCTCCACCCACAGCGGGCGCACCGTGGAGGAGAAGTAGTACGGGCCGGTCGCCAGCATCCGGTCGTAGGACACGTACTGGCGGTTCTCCACCAGGTAGTACTGGGCGTAGTCCTTGGTGAAGTGCCCGGTGGTGCGGCTGAAGCCCTTGGCGGTCCAGCCGTTGTCGTCGGACTCGGCCCCGTCGGTGAACAGGGTGCGGCCGTCGGCGGTGACCGCCAGGTCGTCCAGGGCCAGGCCCTTGAGGTGGACGCTGCCGTCGGTGGTGACCCGGAACCGGACCCGCACCTTCTGCCCGGCGTACGCGTCCAGCGGGTACGCCAGGTCGCCCCAGCGTCCGGCCGAGTCGCCGGTCAGGGCGGGCGTCCCGCTGTCGTTGGCGGGGATCGGCACGCCGTCGAAGGTCCCGGTCAGGACGGCCCAGGTGGCGCCGCCGTCGGCGGACACCTCGGCGTAGCCGTAGTCGAAGTCCTTCTCCAGCTCGTACCAGCCCTTGGCGGTCAGCACGGCGCTCTTCGCGCCGGTCAGGTCGACCTCGCGGGAGAGCGAGACGTTGAGGCCGTCGGCACTGCCGCTCCACCACTCGTTGCCGCCCGCGTACGGGGTGTTGATGTCGGTGGTGACGGTCTTCTTCGGCAGCTCGACCACCACCGCCTGCGGCAGCTTGGTGTTGTACTCGACCGGGCCGGTGCGGTGCACCGAGACCTTCCCGGCGCTCGCCCGGTCGTAGGTCAGCCAGCCCAGTTGCAGCTTCGACCAGACGTCGAGGTCGGCCGGCTTGTCGCCGATCTCGTCCCTGCCCTCGCCGAGCCAGGAGCCGGACGACATCAGCGACCAGTAGCCGACCGAGTTGTCGATGCCCTGGCCGGAGGTGTCGTACAGGTCCGGCAGGCCGAGGTCGTGGCCGAACTCGTGGGCGAAGACGCCCAGTCCGCCGTTCTCCGGCTGCATGGTGTAGTCGCCGACCCACAGGCCGGTGTCGCCGACCGGGGTGCCGCCCAGCCTGTTGCCCTCCGGGCCGGTCTTGCCGGCCGCCGAGCCGTACACGTAGCCGCGGTGCGCCCAGAGCGCGTCGGTGCCCTGGACGCCGCCGCCGGCCGACTGGTCCTCGCCCGCGTGCACGATCTGGAAGTGGTCGAGGTAGCCGTCCGGCTCGTCGAAGTCGCCGGCCCCGTCGAAGTCGTAGCGGTCCCAGCGGTCGAACTGCGCGAGGTCGGCGCGGATCTGCTCGGCGGTGCGGCCCTTGGCCTTCTGGTCGGCGACCCAGGCGTCGAGGCCGTCGCGGACCAGGTCCTGGCCGTTGCCGCACTGGATGTCGCCGCAGAAGTCGGCACCGTACCGGGCCTCGTTCCACGGCACCTTCACCCAGTCGGTGACCTGGCCGTCCACCGAGTAGCGGCCGGAGGACTGCTTCTCGTAGTAGGTGCGCAGCGAGTCGCCGGTGGTCGAGAAGTACAGGTCCTGGTAGTGCCGCTGATTGTAATCGGCCTGCCAGGCGGTGGAGTTGTCCTTGCTGCGGTCCGGCCGGGCGATCGCGTTGTGCGCCGGGCCGGGCGCGCCGCCGTACTTGACGCTGCCGTCGGGCAGCCTGGTGGCGGTGTCGACCCGGTCGCCGAACTCCACCAGCACCGTGAAGATCCGGTCGGTGCGCTCGCGGGCGAGCTCCACGTACTTCTCCGGGCCGAGCCGGACGCTGCTGCCGGCGCCGTGCTGCTCGACGACGGCGGTGCCGGCCATCAACTGCTCGGTGGCGGCCTTCTGTTCGGCCTCGACGCGGCCGGTCAGCGGTCCGGGCAGGTTGTGCTCGGCGCCGGCCGCGGCGGTGCGGTCGGCCGGGTCGGCGGCGGCACGATCGGCGGGGGCGGTGGGGGCGGCCTGCGCGGCCGCGGGCAGCAGGCAGGCCCCGCAGGCGGCGGCGACCGCGATCGCGGTCACGGCGGCGACCCTGGTGGATATCTTCAACGCGACGGTGTTCCTCTCCTGTCGGCGTGCCGGGGGACGGCAGACGCCGGGGACAGCGACGCTACGGCGGGCGCCGGGCCCGGGACGAGGCCCGCGGGGCGGTGCTTCCCGCCACTGTCGGCAACCCGTCAGGCCGCGTCCCGGCCCGCCGTCACCCGGCTGTCGGTTTCCCGTCAGGGGCGGTAAACCGCAGGTTCAGCTTGGGTGTTCCGCTTCTAGCCTTCTCGGCAACTTCCCGAACCCCCACGAGGAGGAAGCATGAAGCGGACCGCGATACTCGCCGGCGTGGTGCTGGCGGCGGTCACCGGAGTCGGGGCGGCGCCTGCCGCCACGGCTGCACCGGCGGAGTCGGAATCCGGCTACGTCGTCGTGTTGAAGGACGGTGCGCAGGTCGACCCCACGGCGGTTGCGCACGGTGTGAAGGGCCTGCGGTTGGGCTCGGTGTACCGGTCGGCGCTGACCGGTTTCTCGGCGAAGCTGACGCCGTCGGCGGTGGCGCAGCTGCGGGCCGACCCCGCGGTGAAGTACGTCGAGGCCTCGGCCACCGCGCACGCCGACGCCCAGGCCACCCCGAACGGGGTGAGCCGGATCTTCGCCCCGGCCAACGCGGGCCTGAAGGTCGGCGACGGCCTCGACCAGCGGGTCGACGTGGACGTGGCGGTGATCGACACCGGCACCGACCAGAACCACCCGGACCTGAACGTGGTCCACCGCGTCAACTGCTCGGGTGTGACGTCCTGTTACGACAACGCGGGCATCGACGACGACGGCCACGGCAGCAACGTCGGCGGCATCATCGGCGAGCTGGACAACGGCATCGGCTACGTCGGCGTCGCCCCCGGGGCGCGGCTGTGGTCGGTCAAGGTGCTGGACAAGAACGGCAGCGGCTCCACCGAGGAGATCGTCAACGGCATCGACTGGGTGACCGCGCACGCCGACGAGATCGAGGTGGCCAACCTGTCGCTCGGTTTCGACGGCGACGTCCAGGCCGTGAAGGACGCGGTCAACCGCGCCATCGCCAAGGGCATCGTGGTGGTCGTCTCGGCGGGCAACAGCCACAAGGACGTGGCGGGCCAGACCCCGGCGAACGTGCCGGACGCGATCACCGTCTCCTCCGTCAGTGACGGCGACGGCAAGGCGGGCGGGCTCGGCGACTTCGCCTGGTGCAACAAGAACAACACCAACAAGGACGACACCCTCTCCAACTACAGCAACTTCGGCCGGGGCGTGGACATCGCGGCCCCCGGCGACTGCATCCGCTCCGCGTACGACAACGGCGGCTACTCCAACTACTCCGGCACCTCGCAGGCCGCCCCGCACGTCGCCGGAGCCGCCGCGTGGCTGACCCGGGGCGGCAACCGCCCGCACGACCGGGCCGGGGTGCTCGCCGTCCGGGACAGGCTGGTGGCGGCCGGAAACTCCAACTGGACCGACACCTCCGGTGACGGCGTGAAGGAGCCGCTGCTGGACCTGCACGACCCGGCGGTCTTCCCGGCCGGCGGCGCCGGCGGCCCCGACGCCACCTTCGTCCGCTCCTGCGACAGCGCCACCCGGGCCTGCGGCTTCGACGCCTCGCTGTCCAGCGGTACCGGCCTCAGCTACCGCTGGGACTTCGGCGACGGCACCACCGGCACCGGCGCCACCCCGACCCACACCTACGCCGCCTACGGCACCTACACCCCGGTGCTGACCGTCACCGACAGCAGCGGCCGCACCAGCGGCAACCGGGTCACCTTCCGCCTGCTGGAGCCCGGCCACAACGACAGGCCGGTGGCCTCGCTGAGCGGCTTCTGCACGGTCAACGGCAACTGCTCGCTGGACGCCTCCAAGTCCTTCGACCCGGACGGCACCGTCGCCTCGTACAGCTGGAACTTCGGTGACGGCACCACCGGCACCGGCGCCCAGGTGAGCCACACCTTCCCCAACACCGTCTCCGGCAAGTACACCGCGACCGTCACTGTCACCGACAACCAGGGCGGCACCGGCAGCGGCTCGCTGTCCGTCACCTGCACCAAGTACCCCTACTACATGCTCTGCTCGGCCGGCTGACGACCGGTACGTCCCCAACACCCCCGCCCGGCTCGACCTCCCCCTGAGCCGGGCGGGGGTTCTTCGCGTCCGCCGACAGGGACCGTTCAGCCGAGGTGGCCGCGCAGGCCGGCCTGCAGGCCCGCCTGGAAGCGGGTCCGGGCGCCGAGGGAGTCCATCAGCCGGCGCATCCGCCGCTCCACCGTCCGCTTGTTGACGCCCAGCTTCCCGGCGATCAGCTCGTCGGTGTACCCGGCGGCGGCGAAGCCGAGCAGTTGCAGGTCCTCCTCGCTCAGGCCGTCGGACGGCGGCCCGGCCGACCACAGGGGTGCACCCGCCTCCCACTGCGCCTCGAAGAGCGCCAGCAGCCCGGCCAGCAGCGGCGAGTCGCGCAGCACCACGGTCTGCGGCTCCTCGCCGAGGACGAAGGGCACCAGCGCGGTCCGCCGGTCGACGACCACCAGTTTCATCGGCAGCCCGTCCACCACCCGGGCCCGCTCGCCGCTGCGGCCGAGCCGGCGGGCGGTGGCGGGCTGGTCGGGCTCCTCCAGGGCGGCCCGGTCGTACACCGTGCGGTAGCCCACCCCTCGCGCCATCAGCTCCAGTTGGACCTCGGCCTGCTCACGGGTGCCGGCCTCGGCGACGTACGGCGGGCGGTCGAGGATCAGGACCTCCTCGACCGCGTCGAGCTGGGCGCGCAGCAGGCAACGCAGGTTGGCCTCGGCGCCCTGCACCACCTCCACCGGGGAGTCTCGGTCGGCGACGGCGGCGCGCCACAGCGCGGTCAGCTCCCCGGCGGCCAGCCGGGCCTGCTCGACCTGCTGGTGCAGGCTCAGCGCCAGGACCTCCAGGGCCGCGTCCGGCGGGGCGGGCCGGAAGCGGACCGGCCGGGTCGGGGTACGGGTCACCATGCCGCGGGACTCCAGGCCGCGCAGCAGCCGCCGCAGCCGGGTCGGCTCGGCGCCGGTGGCCTCGGCGAGTTCGGCGAGCGAGCGCCCGGGCCGACCCAGCAGGACGCGGTACAGCTCCTCCTCGGGCTCGGGGACGCCGAGGGCCTCCAGCATGGTCCAGCTCCTTCACGGTGGTCGGGCGGCGAGGTGCGCCGCCGCATCGTAGACCGCGGTCCGCACGGGGCGTCAGGTGCCGACCCCGCGGTTGTCGGTTTCCCGTCAGGGGCGGTAAACCGCAGGTTCAGCTTGGGTGTTCCGCTTCTAGCCTTCTCGGCAACTTCCCGAACCCCCACGAGGAGGAAGCATGAAGCGGACCGCGATACTCGCCGGCGTGGTGCTGGCGGCGGTCACCGGAGTCGGGGCGGCGCCTGCCGCCACGGCTGCACCGGCGGAGTCGGAATCCGGCTACGTCGTCGTGTTGAAGGACGGTGCGCAGGTCGACCCCACGGCGGTCGCGCACGGTGTGAAGGGCCTGCGGTTGGGCTCGGTGTACCGGTCGGCGCTGACCGGTTTCTCGGCGAAGCTGACGCCCTCGGCGGTGGCGCAGCTGCGGGCGAACCCGGCGGTCAAGTACGTCGAGGCCTCGGCCACGGGCCACGCCGACGCCCAGACCACCCCCAACGGGACCAGCCGGACCTTCGCCGCCGGTAATACGGGCCTGAAGGTCGGCGACGGCCTGGACCAGCGGGTCGACGTCGACGTCGCGGTGATCGACAGCGGCACCGACTACTACCACCCGGACCTGAACGTGGTCCGCCGGGTCAACTGCGTGGGCGTCACCTCCTGCGTCGAGAACGCGGGGTACGACGACAACGGCCACGGCAGCAACGTCGGCGGCATCATCGGCGGCCTGGACAACGGCATCGGCTACGTCGGCGTCGCCCCCGGCGCCCGGCTCTGGTCCGTCAAGACGCTCAACAGCGAGGGCTCCGGCACCACCGAGGAGATCGTCAACGGCATCGACTGGGTGACCGCGCACGCCGACGAGATCGAGGTCGCCAACATCAGCATCGGCTTCGACGGCACCGAACAGGCCGTCGTCGACGCCGTGAACCGGGCGATCGCCAAGGGCATCGTGATCGTCGTCTCGGCCGGCAACGACCACCGCGACGTCTCCAACCAGAGCCCCGCGAACGTGCCGGACGCGATCACCGTCTCCTCGGTCAGCGACGCCGACGGCAAGGCCGGCGGTCTGGGCAACTTCGCCTGGTGCAACAAGAACAACACCAACAAGGACGACTCCCTCTCCAACTTCAGCAACTTCGGCCGCGGCGTGGACATCGCGGCGCCCGGCGACTGCATCCAGTCGGCGTTCAAGAACGGCGGCTGGTCCAACTACTCCGGCACCTCGCAGGCCGCTCCGCACGTCGCGGGCGCGGCGGCGTGGCTGACCCGTGGCGGCAACCGCCCGCACGACCGGGCCGGTGTCCTCGCCGTCCGCGACAGGCTGGTGGCGGCCGGAAACTCCAACTGGACCGACAACTCCGGTGACGGCGTGAAGGAGCCGCTGCTCGACCTGCACGACCCGGCGCTCTTCCCGGCCGGTGGCACTGCCGGACCCGACGCCACCGCCGTCGCGAGCTGTGACAACACCGGCAAGTCCTGCACCCTGGACGCCTCGCTGTCCAGCGGCACCGGCCTCAGCTACAGCTGGAACTTCGGCGACGGCACCACCGGCACCGGCGCCAAGCCCGTCCACACCTACGCCTCGTACGGTGTCTACCCGGCCCGGGTGACGGTCACCGACAGCAGCGGCCGCACCAGTGGCAACACCGTGTACGTGCGGGCCACCGACCCGGCGGCCAACGAGAAGCCGGTCGCCTCGTTCACCGGCTTCTGCACCGCCGCCGCCTGGTGCGGGTTCGACGCCACGAACGCCTACGACCCGGACGGCGCCATCGCCTCGTACCGCTGGGACTTCGGTGACGGCAGCGCGGCCGCCACCGAGCTCAAGCCGAGCCACACCTACCCGGACCGCACGGCCACCTACACCGCCCGGCTGACCGTGACCGACGGCAAGGGCGCCACCGGCACGGCCACCACGACCGTCAGCTGTGTGAAGCAGACGTACATCACCTTCTGCTCCACCTCCTGACCCCGCTTTCCGCGCCACCGCCGCCCCCGGTCCCGACCGCTCGACGGGACCGGGGGCGGCCTCGTGACGTCCGAAGGGATATCGCATACGATGGACGGATGGCACAGAAGGCGTGGGCGGAGCGACTGCCCGTAGTGAAGAGCAAGGCCGACCTCGTCTACGACAGCCTCCACGAGGCCATCGCCAACGGTGATCTGCTGCCCGGCGAGCGGCTCAACATGGACGAGCTGGCCCGCAACTTCGGCGTGAGCAAGATCCCGATCCGGGAGGCGGTCAAGCGGCTGGAGGCCGACGGCCTGGTCGTCTCCCGGGTGCACTCCGGGGTCTCCGTCGCCGAGGTGGACGTCACCGAGATGCGCGGCGTCTTCCTGGCCCGCGCCGCGATCGAGGGCCTGGTCGCGCAGCTCGCCGCCGAGCGGGTCACCGACCCGCAGCTGGAGCAACTGGACGCGGTCCAGGCCGAGATGAGGGCCGAGCTCGCGGCCGGCCGGGTCGCGGCCCTGCCGGAGCTGAACTCCCGCTTCCACCGGGTGCTCGCCGAGGCGGCCGGCTACCGGATCCTCGGCGAGCTCACCGAGCAACTGCTGCTGACCATCCGCCGCTTCCGGGTGACCGCGCCGGTCGACAGCCAGAACTGGCGCGCGGTGGTGGAGGAGCACGACGCGATCGTGGCCGCCCTGCGTGACCGCGACCCGCAGGACGCGGAGCGCGCCGCCAAGCACCACGTCGAGGCCCAGGCCACCCACGAGGTCGGCGAAGGAGAGTGATCCGCGCGGAGGGGACCGGCCGAGCCGGTCCCCTCCGGCGTTCCCGGTCAGTCCGCGTCGAGGGGCGGCAGCCCCATCCGCCGCCGGTGGCCGTCGCGCAGCAGGCTGGCCGGGCTGACCGTCGACGCCCCGGCGTCCAGGACCAGTTCGGAGCCGCTGAGCGCGGCCGCGGCGGGCGAGAGCGCGAAGGCGACCGCCGCGGCGATCTCCTCCGCGGTGACCAGGTGTCGCATCGGGTTGCTCTCCCGCAGGCGCTCCAGCCGCTCGCCGGGGGCGAGGCGCGACTCGGTGGCGGGGGTGCGGACCCAGCCCGGGGAGACGGTGACGAACGAGATCCCCCGGTGCCCGTAGTCCACCGTGAGCTGCCGGCCGAGCGCGGCGATCGCGCCCTTGGCGGCGGCGTACGCGGGCAGTCCGGGCGCCGCCGTGCGGTGCAGCACTGAACCGACCGTCACCACCGCGCCCGCGCCGGCCCGCAGCAGGTGCGGGAGGACCGCGCGGACGGACAGGAAGACCGAGGTCAGGTTGGTGTCCATGACCCGGTGCCAGTCCGCCTCGGAGGTCTCGTGCAGGGGGCTGCCCTCGGTGATGCCCGCGCAGGTCACCAGGGCGTCGAGCCGTCCGTGGTCGGCGGCGGCCCGCTCCACGGCGGCGGCCACCTGGCCGGCGTCGGTGACGTCGGCGGGGTAGTGGGCGACCTCGGGCATGGCGGGGTCGACGAGGTCGAGTCCGGCGATCCGGTAGCCGTCGGCGGCCAGCCGGGCGGCCACCGCGCGGCCGATGCCGCCCGAGGCCCCGGTGATCACTGCGGTGCGTGTCATCGGTCGTGCCTTCCATGAGCTGGGATGCTGACGAGAAAGGTATACGATATTCCAAATACTGTCCGTGGACCTCGGAGGCTCCCATGGAACCCACCGACCTGCTCACCCGGCTCGCCGACCGCAGGCTGCTCGCCATCGTGCGCGGAAGCGACCCCGACGCCGCCCTCGACACGGTGCTCACCCTGGTCGGATCCGGCATCGACCTGGTCGAGGTGTCGCTCACCACCGCCGACGCGCTCGGCGTGATCGAACGCGCCGCGACCGTCCTCGGCCCGCACGCCGCCCTCGGCGCCGGCACCGTACTGACCACCGCCGACGCCCGGCGGGCCGCCTCCGCCGGAGCGGTCTTCGCCGTCACCCCCGGAGTGACGGACGCGGTCGGCGAGGCCCGCGCGCTCGGCCTCCCGGTGCTGGCCGGAGCGATGACCCCGACCGAGGTGGCCGCCGCCCTGGTGGAGGGCGCCACCGCGGTCAAGCTCTTCCCCGCCGGACTCGGCGGCCCCGCCCACCTGCGGGCGCTGCGCGACCCCTTCCCGGAGGTCGCGTTCGTCCCGGTCGGCGGCGTGGATGCGGCCGCCGCGCGCGACTACCTCGCCGCCGGGGCACTGGCCGTCGGCGTCGGAGGCCCGCTGATCGGCCGGGCCGCCAGTGCCCCCGACCGGGAGGGGCTGCGCGAGCGGATCGCCGCCTTCCGCGCACTCGCCGGGGAGTCGCGATGATCGACGTCCTGACCGTCGGCGAGACGATGGCCGCCTTCCGTGCCGAAGGCCCGCTGATCCTCGGCGGCGCCCTGCGGCTGACCACCGCCGGCGCCGAGTCCAACGTGGCCATCGGACTCGCCCGGCTCGGCCACCGCGCCCGCTGGGTCGGCCTGGTCGGCGACGACGAGTTCGGCCGGCTGGTCCTGCGCACCCTGCGGGCCGAGGGTGTGGACACCACCCATACGGCGGTGGAACCCGCCGGCCCCACCGGGCTGGTGGTCTTCGAACCCCGGGTGGCGGACCTGGTCCGGGTCGCCTACTACCGCCGCGGCTCGGCCGGCTCCCGGCTCACCCCCGAACACCTGGGCGCCGCCCTCGCCGAGGGCGCCCGGATCGTCCACCTCACCGGTGTCACCGCGGCGCTCGGTCCCGGTCCGCAGCAGGCCGTCGAGGCCGCGGCCCAGGCCGGGGCCACCGTCTCGCTCGACGTCAACCACCGCTCCCGGCTGTGGAGCAGGGACGAGGCGGCGGCGGTCCTGCGGCCGCTCGTCGAGGACACCGACCTGCTGATCGCCTCCGAGGACGAACTCGACCTCGCCGCCCCCGCCGGAGCGCGCGGCGAGGCCGAACGGATCGAGGCCCTGCTCGACCTCGGCGTCGCGGAGGTCGTGGTCAAGCGCGGCGCGGACGGCGCCTCGGTGCACACCCCGGACGGCACGGTCGACCTGCCCGCCGTGCGGGTGCCGGTCCGCGACACCGTCGGAGCCGGGGACGCCTTCGTCGCGGGCTACCTCTCCGGACTCCTGGACGGCGAGCCGGCGGCCGGCCGGCTCGCCCGCGCGGTCACCACCGGGGCGTTCGCGGTGGCCGCCGCCGGCGACTGGGAGGGCCTGCCGACCCGCGCCGAACTCGGCCTGCTGGACGCCGTACCGGGGAGCACCCTGCGATGAGCTCCGCCGGGACGAGTTCCACCGGCTGGCAGGAGTGGACGCCCGGCCGGTACCGGCTCGCCGAGGGCGCCCGCTGGGTCGACGGGCGGCTGGTCTTCGTCGACCTGCTCGACGGCGACCTCTACAGCTGCCCGGGCGACCGGCCGGGGGAGGCCCGTCGCGAGGCCTCGCTCGGACTCCCGCTCGGCGCCGTCGCACCGGTCCGCGGCCGACCGGGGGAGTGGATCGCCGCAGCGGGCACAGGAATGGCCCTGCTCGCCGGTGGCACCGGGGACTCCCCGCCCGGGCCCCTGCCGGCCCCGACCCGTCGGCGGGCCACGGAGCCGGGCGGCGTGTGGTCGGCGGCGATCCGGGCCGGTCGCGGGACGGTCGAACAGGGCGCTGTGCCGCCCTCGGGCGGGCGGGACCCTGTCGCCCGAGGGGCGGATCCCGGCGGCGCCACGGAGCCGGCCCGTGGGCGGGTGCGCTGGCTGGCGCGGCCGGAGGGCGGGGCGGCGACGGCGATGCGGATGAACGACGCGGTGTGCGACCCCGCCGGGCGGTTCTGGGCCACCAGCATGGACACCGGCGCCGCGCGGGCCGCCGGCTCGCTGTGGCGGCTGGACCCGGACGGGGCCGTCGTGCGCGTCCTGACCGGGCTGACCGTGCCGAACGGCCCGGCCTTCTCGCCGGACGGGCGCACGCTCTACCTCGCCGACAGCGCCCGCGGGCTGGTGGCCGCGTACCCGGTCGAGCCGGACTCGGGCGCGCTCGGGCCCGGCCGCCGGTTCGCCGCCGTCACCGGGGCGGACGGCCGGCCCGACGGGATGGCCGTGGACGACGACGGGTGCCTGTGGGTGGCGCTGTGGGGCGGCGGCCGGGTCCGCCGCTACGCCCCGGACGGGCGGGTGCTCGACGAGCCGGCGGTGCCCACGGCGCATCCGAGCAGCGTGGCGTTCGGCGGCGGCCTGATGTTCGTGACCACCGCCCGGCACCGGCTGGAGCGCCCGGACGCACTGGCGGGCGCCGTGCTGGCGCGCCCGAGTGGTGTGTCGGCACGTCCGGCGGCCGCGTGGGCCGACGGCCGGGACCGCGGGAAAGAGAGTGGCACCACCCCCTGGTGAATATTTCGTATATCGCATACGATTACCCCATCCCGCCGTTCCCACCGGGTGGAGTGATCATGATGAGTACCGCAGTACCGCCCGCAGAGAGCGACATGAGCACCGAGCCGCACCGAGGCGCAGGCCGGCGGACGATGCTGGCGAGCACCGTCGGCACCGTCATGGAGTGGTACGACTTCAACCTCTACGGCCTCGCCTCGGCGCTGGTCTTCGGGCCGCTCTTCTTCGGCTCGTCCGGCACCGGCGGCACCCTCGCCTCGTTCGCCACCTTCGCGGTCGGCTTCGCCGCCCGGCCGGTGGGCGGCATCCTGTTCGGCCACCTCGGCGACCGGATCGGCCGCAAGTACGTCCTGCTGGTCACCATGCTGGCGATGGGCGCCGCCACCACCCTGGTCGGCGTCCTGCCCACGCACGCCGCCGTCGGCGTCTGGGCGCCCGTCCTGCTGATCGTGCTGAGGATCTGCCAGGGCATCGCGGTCGGCGGCGAGTTCGCCGGCGCGACCCTGCTGACCGTCGAGAACGCACCCGCCGGCCGGCGCGGCCTGTTCGGCGCCGTCCCCGCGATGGGCACCGGCGCCGGGTTCGTCCTCGCGAGTGCGGTGTTCGGCCTGGTCTCGCTGCTGCCCGACGACGCCTTCCTCACCTGGGGCTGGCGGATCCCCTTCCTGCTGAGCATCGCCCTGGTGGTGTTCGGCCTGTGGGTGCGGCGCGGCATCGACGAGACGCCGGTCTTCGAGGCGCTGGAGGAGCACGGGCAGACCGTCCGATTCCCCCTGCTGACCATCCTGCGCACCCAGCCCGCGGCCGTCCTGCGCACCATGGGGATCACGGTCTCCGGCTTCGTCTGGGGCTACCTGATCCAGGCCTTCTCGCTGGCCTACGCCACCAGGACCCTGCACATCCCGAAATCCACCATGCTGTGGGCGATCGCCCTGGCAGCCGCGGTCGAGATCGTCGCCATCCCGTTCTGGGGCTGGCTCTCCGACCGGATCGGCCGCCGGGTGACGGTCTGGGCCGGCCTGCTGGCCACGGTCGCCTACGTCTTCCCGTTCTTCGAGCTGCTGGAGACTCGCAGCGCCCCGCTGATCCTGCTCGCCATGGTGATCGCCCTGCCGATCTGCAAGGACATGGTGTTCGGCCCGCAGGCCGCCCTGGTGGCCGAGCAGTTCGAGGCCCGGGTGCGGTTCAGCGGGGTCAGCGTCGGCCGCGAGTTCGGCGGCGCGCTGTTCGGCGGCACCGCCCCGTTCATCGGCACCGCCCTGGTCGCCGGCAGCGGCTCGATCACCCCCGTCGCGCTGTACGTCATGGCCGCCTGCCTGGTCACCGCCCTCGCGGTGCTCAGCGGCCGCGAGACCGCGCGCGCCACCGTCTGACCCTCCCCGTCCGCACGTCCAGGAGACAGCCCCGTGAGCACCCAGCCCGTCCGCATCGCCAAGATCGAGGCCCTGGCCCTGTCGGCCAGCTTCGACGACCTGTACGACTCGCCCGAGGACGTGCCGGACTGGCTGCGCTACCCCGCCTCCAGCCACCTGGTGCTGCCGCGCCGCGGCCAGTACGCCACCCTGGTCAAGGTCCACGCCGAGGACGGCACCGTCGGCATCGGCGAGGCCTACGGCCTGCCCGCCCCCCAGGTCACCGCCACCGTCGTCGCCACCGTCCTCGCACCGCTGCTGATCGGCCAGGACGCGCTGGCCACCGGCGCGATCTGGGAACGCCTCTACCAGGGCCAGGCCGCCGGCGGCCACAACCGCGGCTTCTACCTGGAGGCCATGGCCGGCATCGACCTCGCCCTCTGGGACCTGCGCGGCAAGCTCGCCGGCCAGCCCGTGCACCGCCTGCTCGGCGGACCGATCCGCGAGAAGATCGACTGCTACGCCAGCCCGGTCGCTCTGCACGCCGACCCCGCCGACTCCGCCGAGCAGGCCCTCGGCTTCGTCGAGAACGGCTTCAAGGCCCTCAAGGTCAAGATCGGCCGCGGCGAGCGCACCGACCGCGCCCACCTCACCGCCGTCCGCGAGGCGGTCGGCGAGGACATCGAGATCCTCACCGACGTCAACTGCGCCTACGACCTCGACGAGGCCACCCGGGTCGCCGCCGTCCTGCAGGACCTCGGCATCTCCTGGTACGAGGAGCCGCTGCAGGTCGACGACCTCGCCAACCTCGCCGAGCTGCGCCGCCGCACCGGCCTGACGATCGTCAACGGCGAGACCCACTTCACCCGCTTCGACATGCGCGACTCGCTGGTCCAGCACGCCATCGACGTCTTCATGCCGAACGTCGCCCGCTGTGGCGGCATCACCGAGGCGATGCGGCTGTCCGCGCTCTCCTCCGCCTTCCACGTCGACATCGCCCCCCACGGCGTCGGCTCCGGGGTCAGCCTCTGCGCGGCGCTCCAGCTCTGCGCGGCCGTCCCCAACCTGCGCACCTACGAGTACAACCGGCTGCCCAACCCGATCCGCGAGCGGATCCTGCGCAACCCGCCGGTCTTCGCCGACGGCGCGCTGACCGTCCCCACCGGCCCCGGGCTCGGCTTCGACCTCGACGAGGACATGGTCGACCGCTACGTCGTCGCCCGGTTCTGATCCACCTCCGCACCTCCTCACCCCCACCCCACCCAGGAGGCACGACCATGCACGAACCCCAGCCGCGCCGGATCAGCCGCAGATCCGTGCTCCGGGGCGCCGCCGTCGCCGGCGCCGGAGCGGCGGTCTCCCCGCTGTTCTCCGTCACCCCCGCTCACGCGGCGGAGATCACCTCCGGCTCGTACACCATCCGGTACGACAACGGTGCCCGGCAGACCATCCTCGGCCTCGGCTTCGAGATCCAGTCGGACTCGATCGGCTCCGGCAACAACGGCCTGCCGAACACCGTCAGCGGCGTCCCGTACGACCTGACGGACAGTGAGCGCACCCGCTTCTACCAGCAGATGCTCAAGGCCGGCCGCACCGACCGCGGCTTCCGGTACTGCCGGCTCGCCCTCGGCCTCTACCACCGGGGCCTGGACGCCACCAACAAGCACATCGTCGACCGTTACCCCGGGCAGTCGGCGCTGCTGGCCGGCATGATCCAGCAGGCCGGGATCGAGGGTGTGGCCGCCGAGTACTGGTCCCCGGCACCCGGCTGGAAGTCCACCAACTCCTACATCAAGGGCACCCTCGCCTCGTTCGCCCCCGCGGACCTCGACGCCCTCGGCGACGCGATGGTCGGCGACCTGGACTACCTGGTCGCTGCCGGGGTGCCGATCTCCATGTGGGGCCTGCAGAACGAGCCGAAGTTCTCGCCGGACTACTCGGGCTGCACCTACGACGCCACCCAGTACCTGACCGCCTTCAAGGCCGTCGCCCCCAAGATCCGCGCCAAGTACCCCAACGTGATGATCCACGCCAACAGCCTGGACGGCTGGAGCGGTGACCGCGGCCAGGCGATCAAGGCGGACCCGCAGGCGCTCTCCTACGTCGACGCGTGGACCTACCACCGGATCGGCACGGACAGCAACGAGCAGATCACCACCGACTACACCTCGGGCGCAGCGGGGAAGCCGGTGTTCAACAACGAGTTCGAGTACCTGGACAACAAGACGTCGGACGTCCGCACGCTCAACACCGCGCAGTCCATCATGAACTGGATGACCTTCCAGAACTCGCCCACCTGGTTCTGGCTGCACGCCCTGAAGCCCACCACCAACGCCGAGTCGCCGGGGTACTCGCTCGGCTTCTGGCGTCCGCCGTCCGACACCGACTTCAGCCACTTCCCGAACATCCCGGTCGGCCACTGGGACTTCAACCCGCAGAACTGGAACGCGGTGGCCGGCTTCGTGAAGTACATGCCGTGGGACTCGGTGCGCCACCACGTCGAGGAGCCGGTCCACACCGACGGGAGCCCGTACACCGAGCACCGGATCATGGCCTGGAAGACCCCCTCGGGCAAGCAGGTGTTCGCCCTCACCAACCGGTCCACCACGACGGCCTTCACCTACACCGTGGACACCCAGACCGCGGCCCCGTTCCAGGGCCACCGCTACGGGCCCGCCACCAACAACCTGACCCTGCCCACGAAGTCGGGCCCCACGTTGACCCTCACCGTGCCCCCGCTGTCCATCGAGTTCTGGGTCCGCACGCCCTGAGCGGCACCCGCTCCCACACTTTCGCTCCCGGCCCCGAGGGGACCGTCGCCTTCGTCCGGCGTACCGCCGGCACGGCCGGGAGCGGAACGGCGGCCCGGCTGTAAGAGGGACAGCGACCGCCGAGGCCGGCCCCGGATGCACCGCCGGGGCCGGCCGCGCCGTTGTCCCCGCCGGTTCAGGCCTGACCGGCCGCCGGCGGGCGGCGGGCCAGGCGCTCCAGCAACGACGTCCGGTGACTCTCGCCGGTGGCGAGGGCGATGGCCGTCCAGGCCATGGCGAGGCCGCCGTCGAGGACGGCGCGGTCGGCGCAGGGCCTGTGGGCCGTCGGACGTGCAGTGCGCGCCGCATGGACGGGGTGCCGCTGCCGCGCGGGGTCCTCGATCGGAACACGGGCTGCGGCGGCCGCTCCGATGCCGGCGAGACCGAGGACGCCCTGCTGGATCCGGCCGGGTGGGTGCCTCCGCAGACGGCGGATGTGGACCACGTCGGCCTCGACGAGACCCCCGCCGTGGTGAGTGCGGCAGCTGCGCTCGACGCGAGACCGGTTGTCCGTGCCGCTTGGTTCCAAGCTGCGGGCCGCCCGCAGCTTGGACGCCGGGGCGGCCGTCACGCGGGTGTGAGCCGGCGCCGGCCGGTGGCCGGCCGGCGCCGGGCTGATTACTGGATCACGATCGCCGAGGCCTTCCAGTACGTACCGGCGGCGCCGGGGGAGAAGGCGATGTCGACCGGGCCGCCGCCGGTGACCGGGGCGGCGTACCAGCGGAAGGTGCCGGTGTCGAGGCGCTGGGTGGTGATCACGGCGGTGCCGTCGACCGCGACGGTCTGCGGGTCGGCGGCGTACTGGTTGTCGCCGACCAGGACGTACAGGGTGTGGTTCCCGGCGGGGACGTTCACGCGGAGGGTGCGCTTGACCGTGTCGGTGGCGAAGTCGGCGCGGAGCGCGTCCGGGCTGATCCGGTCGCGGGACTGCGGGGCGCCGCCGGTCCAGCCGAAGCCGGTGGTGGAGCTGTACGCCGTCGAGGGCTTGAGTGCTCGGTAGCCGGGGGCGACGGGGCCGGTGTCGGTGCCGGCGTCCAGGGCGAACACGGCGCCGCCCGGGGTGAGGTTCAGTGGGCGGGGCATCGCCTCGGTGTCGGCGTCGATCACGGCCCGGACCAGCCCGGGGGCCGCCGGGGTGCCGTCGGCGAGCATCCGTCCGTCGAGGGTGACCCGAAGTTCCGTGCTGCCGCCGGGGGAGACGGTGAACGGCTGCGACTGGCCGGTGGTGAAGCCGGACGGCGGCGTGACCTGGAGCGTGCCGGAGGCGCCGCGCCCGGAGACGTCGTCGACGGTGACCGGCACGGTGACGGAGGTCTGCTGGGCGGCCGGGACGGAGAGCGGGGCGAGGGCGCGGATCCGGACCGGCGAGAAGATCACCTTCCAGGCGAGCTTCGGCTCCCGGAACCAGGTCCGGATGCCTTTGGCGTTGTAGGGCGGGGCGGGTTCGGGGTTGCTGCCGGTCCAACTGGTCGAGACGAGGAAGTCGGCGGCCGACCAGACCATCATGCCGAGCGTGTGCGGCCGGTTGCCGGCCAGTCGGTTGTACTCGTCGATCACGGACGCCTGGTAGAACTCGGTGCCGCGGACGTACCCGTCGCGGCCCCGGACGGCCTCGGCGCCGTACTCGCTGACCAGCAGGGGCTTGCCGCCGGCGGTCTGCTGGACGGCGTCGAGCCCGGCGGCGATTTCGGAGGCGTCGTGCGAGCCGTACCAGCCGTAGTAGATGTTCGGCAGGACGATGTCCTCGTAGCCGTAGGCCTTGCTGCTGGTGAACTTGTTGTTGGCCTCGGTGTAGAGGCGTCTCGGGTCGAGCGAGCGGCCGTAGTCGGTCATGGCCTTGACGTAGGCGGCGCCGCTGTCGTTGGTGGTGTTGTTCTCGTTGCCGACCGACCAGACGATGACGCCCGGGTGGCCGCGGTCGCGGTCGATCATGCGCTTGAGCTGGTCCTTGGCGAAGGCCTGGACGGAGGCGGTGGCGAGCGCCGTGCCGGTCATCTGCTGGACCGGGATCTCGTCGACGACCAGCATGCCGAGCCGGTCGGCCTCGTCCAGCAGCGCGGGGGAGGGTGCGTAGTGGCCGGGGCGCATGATGCGGAACCCCTTGTCGTAGAACTCGCGCAGCTCACGGACCGCCAGGCCGTCCGGCTCGGTGCGGCCGAGACCCGGATAGTCGCTGTGCCGGTTGAAACCGCGGAGTCCGGAGAGCACCTGGCCGTTGAGCGTCACGTCGCCGCCGGAGACCGCCACCGTGCGGAACGCGGGGTGCAGGGTGGCGGGTTGACCCCGGCCGGCGGACGGGGTGACCACGAGGGTGTAGAGCTTGGGATCGGCGGGGCTCCACAGCTGCGGCGAGGGCACGGTCAGCGTCACCGGCGCGGTGTCGCCGCCGCCTGCCGGGACGGTCAGCGAGGCCGTGGTGTCGGACAGCACGGACGACGACCCGGGCGCCTGTAGCTGCAGGCCGACCGTCACCGTCGCGGATGAGGTCCCCGCGTTGGTGCCCTGCGCGCGGATCGTCAGCTTCCCGTCGGCCGGGTCGCCCTCGGCGGTCACGCCGGTGATCGCGGCGGCCTCCGTGCGCTCCAGCCGGACGCCCCGCAGCAGGCCGCCGTACTGCCAGTACAGCGCGGTGGTGGTGAAGGCGGCGATGGTCGCCTGCCGGTTGTCGACGACCACCGCGAGCGTGTTGGCGCCGTCGTGGGCCGCCGAGGTGGCGTCGACGCGCTGGGGGAGCATGCCGGCCCTGGACGAGCCGACCTTGCTGCCGTTCAGGTAGTAGTCGCAGCTGAAGTAGCAGGCGTCGAAGACGAACTGGACCCGCTGGGTGCCCTTGGTGCCCAGGTCGACCTGCTTGCGGTAGAGCGCGCGGTGCCCGGTCTCGCTGTTCCACCTGTCGCGGACGGTGCCGTAGGTGGCGGGCACCAGGACCGCGGTGGTGGGGGACTCGTCGAAGCCCGGCTGCACGGCGGGCGGCGCCGTTCCGTCGAGCGCGCCGCTGCTCAGCTCGCTGTCCACGGCGAACCGCCAGGAGCCGTTCAGCGTGGTCACCCCGGCCGGGTCGGCGGGGCGCACGGTGGTGACGGACCTGGTGGCGGTGACCGTCCCGGTCGGCGTCACTGCCTCGGCGAGCAGGGTGTGGGTGCCGGGCGGGAACCACGCGGCGTCGGTGGCGGTACGCCAGATCGGCTCCGCCTTCTGCGACTTCGCGTACCGGTCGGTGACTTCGGCGAAGGCGGTGCCGTCCATGGAGAAGCGGACGGCGGTGGTGGTCGGCGGGGCGTCGACCTCGATGTCGACGGTGCCGGTGAGGGTGCCCGCGGCGGGGCTGACGAAGGACACCGCGGGCGCGGCGGTGGCGGTATGGGGGACGCCCAGGAGGGCGGCCAGGACGGCACCGACGGTGAGGCACGGTGGCAGGAGACGGCGCAGCGGCATGGGGATCGGTCCTCTGAGGGTGGGGACTCGAACGTAGAGCGGCTGCTGGATCGGGTCAATGCAAATGACCAATGATTGATCGTTCGGTCTCGCATCTGCGAATGTGATCGCAATGCATTGACTTGATCAAGCACCAGTTCTAGGGTGCGTGCGGGCGCCCACCTCCCCACCCCCACCCTCCTCGGGAGTCCCCACCATGCTCCTCCGTCGCGCCGCGCTCACCGGCACCCTCGCCGCCGCGCTGCTCCTCCCCGTCGTTCCCGCCACCACCGCCGCAGCCGCCCCGACCACCTGGTACCTGGACTGTTCCGCCGCCTCGGACGGCACCGGAAGCCAGACCAGCCCGTGGAACAACCTCGCCACCGCCAACGCCCACGTCCTCCAGCCCGGTGACAAGCTGCTGCTCAAGCGCGGCGCCACCTGCACCGGCACGCTGAAGCCCCAGGGCTCCGGCACCGCCGGGTCGCCGATCACCCTCGCCGCGTACGGCACCGGCACCGCCCGCCCGGTGGTCGCCGGCGACCCCGCCTCCACCGAGAAGGCCGCCGTCCACCTCTCCAACGTCGAGCAGTGGGAGATCCGCGACCTGGAGATCACCTTCGCCGACACCAACAGCACCAAGCGCGAGCGCAACGGCCTGCTGGTCGAGGTCGCCGACCTCCCCGACGGCGTCGGCACCCACTACCTGGTCGACGACGTCTCCGTGCACAACGTCAACGGCGACGCCACCAAGTGGTCCAACGGCATCCAGTTCCGGGTCTCCGGCACCACCACCCCGACCAACTTCGACGACGTCGTGGTCCAGAACTCGACCATCAGGAGCGTCGACCGCGAGGGCCTGACCAACCGCACCACCTGGATGTGCCGCCCGCAGTACGGCACCGGCGACGGCTGCGCCGGGGTGAGCAACTGGCGGGCCAGCACCCGCATGGTGTTCCGCGGCAACACCGTCAGCGACACCGGCGGCGACGGCATCGTGCTGCGCGCCGCCGACCACGGCCTGGTCGAGCACAACACCGCGTACGACATCGCGATGCGCCCGATGGGCTCCAACGCCGGCATCTGGACCATCAACTCGGACGACAGCGTGATCCAGTTCAACGAGGTGCACCACGTCCGCCGGCTGTCGGACAACGGTGACGGCATGGCCTTCGACTCGGACTACGGCAACAACCGGGCCGTCTTCCAGTACAACCACAGCCACGACAACGAGGGCGGCTTCATGCTGTTCTGCGGGGCGTGCGGCTCCGGGTCCAGTTCCACCGGCACGGTGGTCCGGTACAACCTCAGCCACCACGACGAGGACCGCTGGCTGGTCGCCTCCGGTGAGTCGAGCGCCGACCTCTACCAGAACACCGTCTACCTCCCCTCCGGCTCGACCGCGGACATCGTCCAGGACGGCTACGGCACCACCAAGGCCCGCTTCACCAACAACGTGTTCGTCAACCTGGGCAGCGGCGGCTTCGACGGCATCAACAACAACGGCAACTACAACGCCGCCGACTACTCCTGGGCCGCCAACACCTTCTACGGCAACCACCCGGCCAACGAGCCCGCCGACCCGGAGAAGAAGACCACGGACCCGCAGTTCGCCAACGCCGGCGGCGCCGCCCCCGCCGACTACCGGCTCGCCGCGACCTCCCCGGCCCGGGCCGTCGGGGCCCCGATCCCCACCCTGGGCAGCCGCGACTGGTTCGGCAACCCGGTGCCGCAGGTCTGCCGCACCGACCGCGGGTTCTCCCAGGACTCCGCCTTCGACGACACCGCCTGCACCCCGGTCAACCTGGTGCGCAACTCCGGCTTCGAGAACTCCGCGCTCAACCCGTGGAGCAGCTACGGCGGCGTCACCGTCGACACCGCCGTCAAGCACGGCGGCAACCGCGCCGTGAAGGTCGGCCCGGCCCAGGCCGCGGCCGAGCAGATCGTCCAGGTGAAGCCCAACACCACGTACACCCTCGCCGGTTGGGGCAGGGTCTCGGCGAGCGGCACCCAACTCTCGCTCGGCGTCAAGCAGTACGACACGGCCGGGTCCAGCAACCGCACCCTGTTCACCGGCACGGCGTTCGCGAGCGGCTCGGCCACCTTCACCACCGGCCCCGGCGCCACCACCGCCAAGATCTACTGCTACGTCGGGACCGGCACCGGCTACGGGTGGTGCGACGACATCACCGTCCGCGCGAGCTGAGCCCCCGCGCCCCACCGCACCCGGCGCCGGACCACCCCCACGGCCCGGCGCCGGGCCCTCCTCCCGCCCTGCGGCCACCCCCGGCCGCCGACCGATCGACTGGTACATTCCTGCCGACCGGTCGGTGCACTCCCGACCGGGCCGGGGAGCGGGCAGGAGAACGGTATGTCGAGCACGTCCGACGAGCGCCGCACCCGTGTGCTGCACGCGGTGGACCAGCTCGGCTCGGTCCGTGTCACCGAGCTCGCGGAGCAGCTCCGGATGCCCGTGATCACCCTGCGCCGGGACGTCGCCGCGCTGGCCGAGGTGGGCCTGGTGCACCGCGTGCACGGCTCGGTCGTCTCGACGTCGGTGCAGGCCGGCACCGCCGTGCTCGGACCGTCCGTCGGCCTGCTGGTGCCCGGCGTCGGGCAGTACTTCGACGAGGTGATCGCGGGCGCCCGCCAGGCCGCCGGCCCGACCAGCGCCCAGCTCGTCCTCGGCATCTCCTCGTACGAGGCGAGCGCCGACCGGGTGCAGGTCGACCAGCTGCTGCGGTCCGGCGTCGAGGGGCTGCTGCTCGCCCCCAACTGGACCGCCGACGCCCGCCCCCAGGACCAGGACTGGGTGGCGCGGCTCCCCGTGCCGACCGTCCTGGTCGAGCGCCGCCCCGCGCCCGGCGGCGAGGCGGCCGGGCTCGACACCGTCTCCTCCGACCACCGCCACGGTGTGCTGCTCGCCCTGCGCCACCTGTCCGCGCTGGGGCACGGACGGATCGCCCTGATGGCCCGCAGCGACACCTGGACGGCGCACGAGGTGCGCCGCGGCTACGCGGAGGGCTGCGAACTGCTCGGGCTGGTCCCCGGGCCCGTGCTGGAGAGCGGAATCCCGGTCGTGGACGCCGCGCCGGTGGCCGAGGCGCTGGCGGACGGCGTGACGGCCGTCCTGGTCCACAACGACCAGGACGCCCTGCAGCTGCTTCCGCTGCTGCGCGCCCGCGGCCTGCGGGTGCCCGAGGACCTGGCCGTGGTCAGCTACGACGACGTGTTCGCCGCGCTGGGTGCGCCGCCGCTGACGGCGGTCGCGCCGCCGAAGCGGGCGGTGGGCGCCGAGGCCCTGGGGATCCTGCTGCGCAGGCTCGGGAGCCCGGCCGCGACGCCGGTGTGCCACCTGCAGCTGCTGCCCGAACTGACGGTCCGCGAGTCCTGCGGCGCGGCGCGGCGCTGACCCTCCGCCTGGGTTACGCTGCGTGCATGCCGGGCCTCGGATGGCGACCGAGGGTGAGGGTAGGTACCTCCCCTCATTGAATACGTACTGATCCGCGCGGTGTCCTGGAAGGGCCGCAGCACCCGGCGCGGCACCCGAGGCCAGCAGGCGGTGACAGGAATGTCGGCTCATCACACGAGGGACGGCGCGGTCGGGACCGGTGGCGCCGGACTTCCGCCGCGGACGGCCATCTACCTGCGCTGCTACCCGTTCGACCCGGCGGAGATGGACTGCCACCGTCGGGCGCTGGAGGGCCTCGCCGCCGAATCCGGGCTGCCACTGCCGACCAGGTTCCTGGACAACGGCCTGCGCGGCTCGGAGCGGCTGCCGGCCCTGGAGAACCTGCTGCGGGCCGTCGCCGCCGGCTGGGTCGACACCCTGCTGATCCCCGGCCCGTTCGTGTTCGGCCTGGACCAGGGAGTGGTCGCCGTGGCCCTCTCGGAGCTGGAGCGGCTCGGCTGCCGCCTGATGGAACTGCCGTGCCGGGGCGCCCGCACGGGTCCTTCGGCGCTCACCGAGGCGGCCTGACCTCCGAGCACGTAGGGGGAGCGAACGCACTACGTACCGTTCCCCTGCGCCGTGACCGGCACGTACCGCAGCTGTGCCCTGCCCGCCCTCGCCCCGCGCGAGCCGGCCTGGCTGAATCGGACACCGGGGCCGGTGCGCCCGGACCCGAGGAGACCGGTGGGTGCTCGGCCCGCCGCGGCCCGACGGAGGAGTTGCCGAGATGACCGCCGCCACGCCGCCAGCGTCCGCCCGGACGGCGCCCGCGACCGCCGGCTACCTGCGGTGCTGCCCGGAGGACCACGAACGCTTCGCCGCCCAGTGGGCGCAGTTGAGAGCACTGGCCGGCCGCCTCGGGCTGCCGAGCCCGGTCCTGTTCCTCGACCGCCCCGACTCCCGCCGCGGCCCCGGGCCGGCCCTCACCCACCTGCTGGCCGCTGCCGACGCGGGAGCGGTGCGCCTCGTCCTGGTGCCGGACCTGCATACGTTCGGGACGGACGAGACGGAGGCCGAGCGGCTGCGAGGGATGCTGGCCGCGCGCGGCGCCCGCGTCCTGGCCGCCCGCGGCGGCGGCGCACACCCACCGGGGCCGTGACCGACCTGACCGTCGCCGCGGCGTCCGGTGCTCGTCGCGGGCAGCATCCGGCGCCGCAGGCGCCGAGGACGCGGGCCTGGCGCAGCGGCCTCCTGCGCACGTCGGCGAGGCCGCGGTCGGAGGCCTGCCCGGATCCGTCCGTGCGGAAGGTGATCGCCGCGCGGGTTGACGCCGCATCAGGGGGCCCGGCCCGGCTAGGCTTGGCTGCTCAGCGGCGTCGCCGAACGGGCCCACGCGGAAGTCCGGCCGGTGGCGGGCCGCACCGGAACCGGGCAGGAAGGGCCGATCGCGTCGTGAGAACCCCCGCGTTCGTCGGCCGGGAGCGCGAACTCGCCGTGCTGCTCGGCGCCCTGCGCTCCCGTCCGGCGGTCGTCCTGGTGGAGGGCGAGGCGGGCGTCGGGAAGTCCCGCCTGGTCGCCGAGGGTGCGGCCGAGCTGCGCCGCGAGGGTGTGGAGGTGCTCACCGGCGCCTGCCACCCGCTGCGCGAACCGCTCGCCTTCGGACCGGTCGTCGACGCGCTGCGGGAGGCCGGGCGCCGGCTGCCCGAGCGCGGCCGGCTCGGCCCGTCCGCGGGGGTGCTGGCCGACCTGCTGCCCGAACTCGCGGACCGCCTCCCGCCGGCCCCGCCGCGCCCGACCGGCACCGTGACCCCGCGCCACCTGGTGGCCCAGGGCGTGCGCACCCTGCTCTCGGCGATCACGCCCGCGGTCCTGGTCGTCGAGGACGTTCAGTGGGCCGACGAGGCCACCAGGGAACTCCTCCTGCTGCTCGGCCGCGACCTGCCGGCCGACACCGCACTCGTGCTCACCTACCGCGCGGAGGACGTCCCCGGCCGGGCACCCGTCCTCGGCGCCGCCTTCCGCCGCCCGCCCGGGATCGGCGGCGCCGAGATCGCGCTGCGCCGGCTGACCGTCGACGACATGCGCACGATGGCCCGCTCCCTGCTCGGCGAGGAGGCGACACCGGCCCTGGTCCGGACCCTCGCCGAGCGCAGTGAGGGCCTGCCGCTGGTCATCGAGGAGGACCTGATCAGCATGGCGGGCCGGTCGGCGGACTCGGTCGTCGAAGTGCCGCGCAGCCTGCGGGAGATCTTCGCGGAGCGGGTGGGCCGCCTCACCCCGGCCGCGGTCGCCCTGGTGAACGCCGCCGCCGTCCTCGCCGTACCGGCCGCCGAGCACCTGCTCGCCGCCTGCGCCGGCCTGGACGCGGATGCTGCGGGGGAGGCGTTGCTCGACGCCCTGGCGGCCTCCGTGCTGCGCGAGCACGGCCCCGACAGCTACGGCTTCGCCCACGTCCTCGCGCGCCAGGCCCAGTACGACAACCTGCCCGGCCCGGTACGGCGGCAGCTGCACCGGCGGGTGCTGGAGGTCCTGCTCGCCCTGCCCGAACCGCCGCTCGTCCAGATCGCCCACCACGCCCGCGCCCTCGGCGAGACCGAGGCCTGGCTGGAGCACGCGATGGGCGCCGCCGACCACGCGGTGGCGGTCGGCGACCAGGGCACCGCGGCCGCCCTGCTCAACGAGATCCTCGACGAGCCCCGGCTGCCCACCGACCTGCACGCCCGCGCCGCGCTCTCGCTCGCCCGGATCGCCTGGGACGCCACCGAGTACACCCGGACCATCGCCACCCTGCGGCGGATCGTCGCCGGACCCGGCCTGCCGGTCGCCGCCCGCGGCGAGATCCGGCTCGACCTCGGGCTGATGCTGCTCAACCAGGCCGCCGACCCCGCCGGCGAGGCCGAGATCGAACGAGCCGTCGAGGAGTTGGAGGGCCGCCGCCCCGAACAGGCCGCCCGCGCCATGTCGCTGCTCGCCCTCGGGGAGGCCAGCCGGTTCTCCGCCGCCGAGCAGCGGACGTGGCTGGACCGCGCCGAAGCCGCCGTCGCCGACAGCCCCGACCGCGTTGCCAAGGCCTCGGTGCGGGCCAACCGGATCACTGTGCTGGCCGCCCAGGGCCACCCCGAGGCGGCCGTCCTGCTCGACGCCCTGCCCCGTACCGACGACGACCCCGAGGTGCTGCGCCACACCGCCCGGGCGCTGGTCAACGCCACCGAGACCGGCCTCTGCCTCGGCCAGGACGCGCTCGCCGCCGACCGGTGCGCGGAAGCGCTGCTGCTGGCCCGGCGCCACCACGCCCACGCGCTGATCACGCACTGCCGCTCGTACGAGCTGCTGTCGTCCTGGTTCGCGGGCGAGTGGGCCGGCTGGGACGAACGGTACGCGGCCTTCCGCGGCGAGTTCGTCGACGAGCCGCTCGCCGTGGACGACCTGCTGGCCACTGCCGAGGGCGTCACGGCGGCGGCCCGCGGGCGGGTGTCCCGCGCGGTGGAGCGGTTCGGCCGGGTGCTGGCCCGGGACACCGCCCGGATGAACGTCAACGCGATGGGCGCGGCCGCGGGGCTGGCAAGGATCCAACTCTCCCGGGACGACCCGGACACGGCCTGGCGGACGGTCGCCGACTACCTCGACCTGCTGCCGCGCAAGGAGGAGTGGGTGTACGCTCTCGGCCTGGTGCCGACCGCCGTCGAGATCGCCCTGGCGCGGGGGGAGCACGCCGCAGCCGCGGCACTGGCCGACGAGCACCGGGCCGGCATCGCAGGGCTGGACGCACCCGGCGCGGTCGCCGAGCAGCACCTGTGCCGCGGCCTGCTCGCCGAGGCCGGCACCGGCACCGGCAACGGCGGCGGCACCGGCAACGGCGGCAACGACGACGGCGACCCGGAGGAGGCCCGGCGGGAGTTCGACCGGGCCCGGGCCCAGTGGGCCGGCATCGGGCGGCCCCACTACGCGGCCCTCGCCGCCGAACGCGCCGCCCTCGCCCAGGCGGCCACCCGACCCGCCGACGCGGTCGCCGCCCTCACCGAGGCGGCCGCGGTGCACGACCGCCTCGGCGCGCTCACCGACGCCGCTCGCTGCCGGCACCTGCTGCGCGGCCTCGGACAGGAGCGCGCGCCCTCCCGCGGACGCGCCGGGTACGGTGACCAACTGTCCCCGCGGGAACGGGAAGTCGCCCGCCTGCTGAGCGACGGCGCGACCAACCGGGAGATCGCCGCCGCGCTCTTCCTCTCACCCCGGACGGTCGAGCAGCACGTCGCCAAGGTCCTGCGCAAACTGGACACCACCCGGGACGGCATGCGAGGCAGCGCCGTCTGACCGCACCCGCCTGCGGGCATATTTTTCTTGCGCTCCCGGACCGTACCTCCGACTCGCGGCCGGACGACGAGAATTCCCGACCGCGTGTCATAGGATCCGTCGCTAACGTCCCCATTGACAGGAGGCCAGATGATCGGGGTGCTCGTCACTTTCACGCAGGCCGAGAAGTTCGATCACGCGACTCTCGCAAAGATCGCAGGCGAACTCCGCGGTCCCTTCGAAGGCATGGCCGGCCTGCGCTTCAAGAGCTTCATGCTCGACGAAGACAGCGGGCAGGCAAGGAATTTCTACATCTGGGACGACGAGGAGAAGGGGCGCTCCTTCTTCACGGAGGAGATCGTCGACAAGGTGACGGGGATCTACGGCGTCCCGCCCAAGGTTGAATTCTTCGAAGTCGTGGGGTTCGTGGACAACTCCGGCGCCTGATTCCCCAGAGCGCTTTCGCGCGGATCGCCCTTCCTCGACGGCCGCCCCCGGCCCGGTCTCCGGGCGGGGGGCCGGGCGGGCCCTGTGGTCGCGCTCGGTGGTCTGCCGTTCGCCGGGCCGTGGTTGCCGGGTCAACTATCCTGGTGCATGGGCGATTTGATGAAGAGCGGACGCATCCGGGTCCTGGCGGCATTCCTGTCCTTCGGGACGTACTGGGGGGCCTGGGGTGCGTTGCTCCCCGAGCTCCAGCGCCGGAGCCGAGTCGGTGACGGCGGACTCGGCGTGGCCATCCTCATGATCGGTTTCGGGGCGCTGTGCTCCATGCGTCCGGCCGGACGGGCCGTCGACCGCTGGGGGAAGCCCGCCGTCACGAGCTGCATCGCCGCCATGGCTGCCGCGGGGTTCCTCCCCGCGCTCGCGACCTCCGGCGCACTGCTCGTCGTGACGCTGGTGTTCACCGGTGCCGCCTCCGGGGCGATGGACGTGTCCGTCAACGCGCTGGCGGCCGAGGAGGAAGCCCGCTCCGGCCCGATCATGAGCGCGGCGCACGCGTGCTTCTCGGCAGCCGTCGTCGTCGGCGCGCTGTCCTCCGGTGCGCTCCTCGACCACGGGGTCGGTCTGCGCGGGCTGCTGGGGATCGTGGCAACGGTCGTCCTGGGAACGGCTGCACTCGTGCACGCGCTCGGCCGCGACGAACCTCCGCCGAGAAAGCACGGCGAACGGCAGCACACGCCCTGGACCCGGTCCCTGATTCTCCTGGGAGTGTTCTGCGCCCTCGCGTACCTGGTCGAGAACGCATGGCAGAGCTGGGCCGCGGTTCTGCTGCGGTCCGCGTTCTCCAGCAGCCCTCAAGCAGCCTCCGTCGGGCCCGCGTTGTTCGCCGCATCCGCCGCGGCGGGCAGAGCCCTGAACCACCGACTGCTCGCGGGGCGGACGGAGCGAAGCGTGCTCATCGGTGGCGCCCTGGTGGGCGCGGTGGGGACGTTCGCCGCAGCCGTCGCCCCGACGGCTGCGCTCACCCTTCTGGGCGTGGTGATCGCGGGCCTCGGAACATCGGTCTGCGCTCCGGTCGTCCTCTCGCTCGCCGGCCGGGCCGGCACCGTCGATCAGCGGGCCTCGGCCATCTCGATCGTGACCACCCTGGGCTACGTCGGGTTCCTGGTCGGTCCGGCCGCGGTGGGGTTGACCGCCGCTGCCACGAGCCTGCGCACAGCCCTCGCCTGCGTCGCCCTGGTGGCGGTCGCCCTCGCCGCCCTCGGTGCTGTCGTTCGGCCCGGTGCGGCAACCGGCGATCCCGCCCGGTCGCCGACCGGCGGGACGGCGGCGGCCGAGCGGTAGACGCTCGCGCACCTCACGGCGCTCGTCGGCTCGCAAAATGTGTCATGTACAAGCCATGAATGCATTGGTCCAGGTCAGGATCGGGCACCGCCGTGGTGGAAACGCCGCGCCGGCGGGCGATCCGGTCGGCACGGCCGGAGAATGCTGGCTGCGGGACGGTGAGTCGGGCGGCCGGCGGTGCCGGGCGAGGCGGGCTGATGCGAAGGGGTGTGAGCTGATGCAGACGGCGTCGGATTCCTGGGCGGCAGAGTGGGCGAGGCTGGCCGAGCAGGTGCCGGGCGGGCGGCTCGCGGCCGGGTTGCTGGTCGATCTCGTCGCCGATCCCCGGCAGCACCTCGCGCGGACGGCGACGTTCCCCGTGAACGGCGCGGCGGCGGCTCTGCGCGTCGAGCCGCGCCGGCTGCGGGAGGCGCTGCGCGAGCTGGCGGACGTGGGCCTGACCACCGTGGCCGACCACGACTCGGGAGAGGCCGGCGAGGTCGTCGTGGTGACCCTCACCGTGCCCGCAGCCGAGGCGAAGGGGAGGGCCCGTGCCGCGGGCGCCGGCGAGGCGGCATCCGCGGGCGGGGGCCGTCCGCGACCGTCCGACGGCGGGTCCGGGCCGCTGCGGGTGGGCGGTGAGAGCGTGGACTGGGCCTCGCCGGAGGACGAGGAGGCGATGGGTCTGGTGGCCGCCCGACTGAGGTCCACCCACCCCGGGGCCGACCCGGCGACGGTGGACGCCCTTGTCGTACGGGCCTACGACGAGTTGCGCGACGCCAAGGTCCGGACCTTCATCCCGATCCTGGCCGAGCGCCGGGTCAGGAGCCTGCTCGCGGCCTCCCCGCCGGACACCCGGCCTGCCCGGAGCGGCTGACCGGGCACCCCCCCCGGGCGGACCTCGGCAGGCGACGGCCGTGGCCGGCCTGATCGTCGGGCGCACGTCGTCGGCGGACGCCACCCGGGCGCCGATGCGCCGACCGCACGTGTTCGTCCTTCCTCGCCCCCTCGCCCCCTCGCCCCCTTGCCCGGTGCTCGGCGGTCCGGTCCCGCGCGGGACACGGGGAACGAACGATCGAGCAGGGCCCGGACGGTGACGCCATAGACTGTGCGCCGGTCCTGACAGGGGGAGAGCGCGCATGGTGGGCAACGTCGACGGCTGGCTTCCGCCGCTGCGGGCCGGCCGGCAGCCGGCCGGGCGGGCGCTGCTGGCATGGCTGGACGACGCGGCCGCTCCCCGGCTCTGCCGGGTGACGGGCGGCCCGGGCAGCGGGAAGACGCACCTGGTCCGGTGGCTGGCGACGGCCTGCAGTTCGCCGGGCGGCCGGCGGGTGGACGTCGCGGAGTCGGCGGCGGGCCTCGGCCCGGACGACGTGAGCCGGCTGCTCGCGCGGCGCCTCGGCCTGCCGGCCCGTACGCCGGACGGGCTCGTGGCCGCGCTGGGCGCCGACCCGCGGCCCCGGCGGATGCTGGTGTGGGACGTGGACCGGGCGGCCGAACCGGCCGCCGTCGCCGTGTTCCTGACCCGTCTGGCGGGCCTGCCGCACGTACGGGCCGTCCTCGACCTGGGCAAGCACGGGACGCCGGAGGCGGTGGCGGCGTTCCCCGGCGCCGCCGTCCTGGACCTGGACGACCCCCGCTGGACCGACCCCGCCCGGTTCGCGGCCTGGTACGGCAAGCTCGGTGGCGGAGCCCCGTTCTCGACCGAGGACGTCTTCCCCGCCCCCGGCCCCGCCCTGCTCGCCGCCCGGGTGCCGGCCGACGCCGACCCGTCCGCCGGGTACGCGACCGCCTGGTGGGCGGCGCTGCCCGCGGAGCTGCGCCCCGCCGTGCGCGCGCTCGCCGCCGCCGACCGTCCGCTCACCCGCACGGAGTGGGCCGCGCTCGCCGGGCCCGAGGCGGTCGGCCGGGTGACCGAGTGGCTGCCGGCCACCTCCGAGGCCGAGGACACCTGGTCGCTGGGCATCGGCCCGCTGCGCGACACGGTCCTCGCCGGTGCGCCCGCCCCCGACCACGACGCCGCGGTCCGCGCGCTGGCGGCGGCGGTGCCCCGGGTCGCCGACGGCCCCGACCTGCCGGCCGCCGACCCGGGCGTGCTCGGCCTGCTGCTGCACCACGCCGTGGCCGCGGCCAAGCCCGAGGCCCTGCTGGAGGACCCGCGGTTCCTCGCGTACGCGGACCCGGTGGCCGTCACGGCCGGGTTCGCCGCGCACCCGCACAGCCGCTACGCGGCGGCCTGGCGCTCGGCCGCCCCGGCGCTGATCGGCACGTCCAACGCCTGGGCGCGGGCCGCCGTGCTGCGCAGCCGCCTGCTGGCCACCGACCCGGCCGCGGCCGCCGCGCTGGACCGGCCCGGCCCGTGGCGCGCCGAGTGGGCCGCCTGGTGTGCGGTGGGGGAGCCGGAGCTGCTCGCCGGGTCGCTCACCCGCGGTGCCTACAGCGGCTACGCCGTGCTGGCGGACGCGGAGGGCGGCCTGAGGGCCGTTCAGCTGGCGACCGGTCAGCTGAGCGACGTGCCCGCCAACCCCGTCCCGGCCGGGCTGCGCGCGCTGGCGGCGCTGGAGGACGGCGGCGTGGTGGCGCTCGACGGGGACGGCCACGCGGGCCTGCTGGCGGGTTCCGCCCTGCCCGCGCTGCCCGCCGCACCCGACCGGGCGACGCCCACGGCACTCGGCCCGCTGCTCGCGCTCGGCGACTCGGCCGGGGCGGTGCACTGGCGGGCCGCGGACGGCGGCACGGCGACCCAGCGCCTGCACGAGGGCCCGGTCGCGGCGGTCGGCGGGACGGTGCTGGCGTCTACCGGACGGGTCCTGCTGGTCAGTGGCGGCCGGGACGGGTGCGTACGGCTGTGGCGGCCCGGGTCCGCGCCGATGGCGGCGCCGGTCGACCGGCGGGACTGCCCGGTGACGGCGGTCGCCGTCGCCCACGCGCCGCAGGGCGTGGTGATCGCGGCGGCGTGGGCCGACGGCCTGATCCGGGTGCGGTCGCTGGACGCGGCCGAGGGAGCGGTCGACGTCCGGCTCGGCTCGCCGGTCCGGTCGGTGCTGATCGACGCCTCGGGGCGGCTGGTCGCCGTGCTGGCGGACGGCGTGCTGTGCCTGTCGGTCGACCCGCAGGCGCCCAACAGCCGCGACCTCTCCACCACCGGGGGCTACTACTTCTCGCCCGAGCCGCCGCCCGCCGGCCTTCCCGCCGTGCCGGGCGCGGCGGAGCCCGCGCTGCCCGAGGCGGTGGTCGGCGAGGCCCGGCACCGGCCCGGTCAGTGGCTGTTCCTGGTCGACACCGCCTTCGACGCGGCCGGCTCGGTGCCCTCCGAGGGCATCGTCGGCTGCTGGCAGATCGACCACCACGGCGCCCCGGCCCGGTACATCGCGAACCCGGCCCACCGGTCCGCCCGCGCGGCGGCCGACCTTCCCGAGCCGCAGAGCGAGGCCGAGGCCGTGCTGCAGCAGCTCGCCACCGGGATCCGCGGCCCGCAGGACCTGCTGGCCACCCTCCTCGGCGCCGAACTGCACGTGTGCACGGTCGACGCGTCCGGCGCCCTGTTCACCTCGCTGGGCGTGCGCGGCGGCCACGCGGTCGACGCCTGCACCTCCGAGGGACTCGTCCCCCGGCACTGGGCCGGTACCGCGGTGCTGACCGGCCGGGAGCTGGCCGCCGCCGCGGCCGGGTGCGACCTGCGGCTGAACCCCGGCAGCAAGCTGACGGTGACCTTCCCCGTCGACGACCTCGCCCGGAACGCGAGCGCGGTCCCGTCCGGTCAGTAGACGGCAGGATGCCGCCGGCCCGTGCGGGCCGGCGGCATCCGGGAGCGGTGGTGCGGGGGTCAGGACCCGCGGCGCACGCGCGGAGTCTCCGGCTTGGGCGCCTGGTTCGCACCCGCGAGCTCCCGCAGCTCGGCGAGGCCGCTCGCCAGGGCCCGCGAACCCGGCACGACCCGGCCGATCTGCGGGTTGCCGGGGCTCGCCGCCAGCTCGGCCAGCGCCTGCGACGGGGTGAGACCCCGCGCCTTGGGATCCCGCAGCTTCATCGTCCAGGCGACACCGGCGTTGTACGCGTCGTCGCCACCCGCCGGGCGCACCTGCCACCCCGCCGCGTCGTCGGCGTCGCACGCCCACACGTAGCCGAGCACCCCGTCCTCACGGGACACCGTGACGTACTCGACGGCCTTGTCCGTGGTGTGGACGTACCGGGCGGGGCCACCCGGCACCACGCTGAACTGCATGTCCTCGTTGAGCCGCTCATTGCCCCAGCTGTACGCGCGCTCGCGCTCGTCCTCGTCACTCATCACAGCACCTCACCATAGACATGCCACTGGCCGCCCTCCTGAACCACCCTGGTCGCCCGCCATTGGAGGCCGCGCCCCAGCAGGATCTCCCGCTCACCGACACCGAAGGCGCTGACCTTCTCCACCCACAGCGCCGGCGTCCCCGCGGGCACCCGCAGGTGGAGGACGGCGTCCTTGCCGGCGAACGCCCCGGCGGGCCCGCCCAGCGAGGCGGAGGTGTAGGACTTCTCGTCGAAGACCTGGCCGGCCATGTCGGCGGGGTCCATCTTGATGTGCCCGAGGTCGGTGCCGCGGGTGACCATCACGTCCTCCGGGATCGGGTTCGACTTCAATGCCCGGTCCATCGCGTCGACGTGCTGCGCGATGTCGTCGGGGACCGGGCCGTCGGAGCGCAGCGCGCCGTTGATCTCCTTGTAGCAGGGCTTGCCGCCGTTGTCCGCGGCGTTCTCGTACGTGTAGTCGCGGACCGCCGACCGGTCCTCGGGGGCGATCTCGTCGAGCTTGCTGTTCCAGTGGTCGGCGCCGTACCGCATGGCTTCGTCGTTGTCGGCGAACTTCCGGGCGCCGCCCGAGATCTCGTCCTCCGCGACCTGCATCTGCTGGTCCTTGGACAGCGCGGTCCAGTCGTCGTCCGACATGTGCTTGCCGTGACCGGCGTCGGAGTCGCCGCTGTGACCGCTCTGTCCGTCGGACGTGCCGTGCTCCGAGCTGCCGTGCTCGGACGTGCCGTGCTCGGACGTGCCGTGCTCCGAGCTGCCGTGCTCGGACTGGCCGGCGGGCTCGTCGGCGCCGTGACCGGGCTGGTGCTCCTCGGGGGTGTGGCCCGGCTGGTGCTCCTCCGGCGCGTGGTGGCCGGTGGTCGGCTCCTCGGGCACGTGGGCGGGCTGCGTCTCCGGGGTGTGGCCCGCCGGCTCGGGCGTGTGGCCTGTCGGCTCCGGCGCGTGGCCGTGGGGCTGGCCAGCGGGGGCCACGTCGTCGCCGTGCACGTACGACGCGGCGTCGCCGCTGCCGTGCTCCGCGGGGTGGAAGCCGGTCGGCTCCGTCGGCGCGGGTGTGGCGTGCGGGGTCGGCTCCGGTACCGGGTGGGCGACGCCGGCGGTCTGGTCGGCGCCCCCCTCCCACGGGCTCTTGACGGTCCAACCCTCGGGCAGGCCCGCCGGGTTGGTGGGGGAGACGCCGGGGTGCGCGCCCACGACGGCGTTCTCCCCGGCGTGCTCGACGCCCTGGACGGCGGCCTGCTCGCCGGCGTTGACCGCGGCGTGCTCGCCCGCGTTGACGGCCGCCTGCTCGCCCGCGTTGATCGCGGCGTGCTCGCCGGCGTTGATCGCGGCGCTCTCCCCGGCGTTGATCGCCGCGTGCTCGCCCGCGTTGATCGCGGTGCGTTCGGCGGCGCTCACCGCGGTGCGCTCGGCGGCGCCGATGCCCATCCGCTCGGCGACCACGGCGGCCTCGCTGCCGCCGCCGGTGAGCATGCCGGAGCCCACGTTGAAGATGAACTTGCCGCCCGCCTCGAACGGGTCCGATCCCCACCCCGAGCCGACCAGGGCCTTGCCCAGCTCGACCGGGTGGTTGGCGGTCGTCACCAGGCCCGCCAGCGTCGTGCTGACGTGGTCCATGTACTGCGCCGGGTGGGTCAGGTTGTACGGGTCCATCGGGTTCAGCCCGCGGGCGAACTTCACCAGGTCTGCCGCACCCTTGACGATGCCGCCCTCGAGGTGGAGGTAGCCGACCGCCACGAAGTCGCCGGCGTCCTGGATGCCCGCTTCGAGCCGCTGGGTGAAGCTCGGCTTGGCCGGGGCGTGCCCGGTGATCGCCCGGATCGCCTGCGCCGCCGTCCGGCCCGCCTCGTCGCGCTGCTTGCGGGCGCTGCGCAGGATCTCAGCGGCCTGCTTCGCGCCCTCCACCCCCGGGTCGCGGAACTCCTTCGGCATCGGCGGCGGCGGGCCCGGGTCGTTGCCGCTGCGGGCGTAGTCGTTCCAGGCCTTCGCCTCCTGGTTGTACCAGTCGACCTCGCGCTGGTAGGCGTTGCGGGCGTCCTCGGAGGCCTTCTTCGCCGCGTTGTACGCCTCGATCGCCTGCTTCGCCTGGTCCTGCGCCCAGGTGACGGTCTGCGCGTACGTTTCCAGGGCCCGGCCGGCGCCCGCGCAGGCGTCCGCGGCGGCGAGCCACATGCCCGGCTGCGGGGCGAACTTGCTGCGGAAGGCGTCCGCGGCCTCGCCCTGCCAGTGCTCGTGGTCCAGCCGGGTCAGGCCGGAACCGGTCTCCTCGAAGGCGGTCCCGAACTTCTTCAGGTGGCCGACGTTCTCACCGATCGTCTTGACGTCGCCGTGCACCAGCTCGGTGGGGTCGTCGGTCTGGCCGAGCCCGAGCTCGCCGACCTGGGCGCCCATCGAGTCGGCGAACTCGTCGCCCCACTTGTCCACCGCGTGCGCGGCGTCGTCGAGGCCGATCATGTCCAGGCCGTCGCCGAGGATGTGCGCGTTGGCGTCGACGAAGCCGCCGACCGCCTTCTTGCCCGAGTCCCAGGCGTCCGAGATGCCTTCGCCGATGCTGTCGAGGAGGCCCATCAGTGGCTCTCACCGCTGAGCTGCTGCGCCCGCTCGTTGAGCGCCTTGGCCTCTTCCCGGGCCCGGGCCGCGGCGGCCGGGTCGTACGCGAGGTTGGGCTGGCCGAGCGCTATCCGGCTGTCCAGCAGGTCGGCCTCGGTGTTCTTCCACGCCGCGGCCGAGTGGTTCGCCGCCGCCTCGAAGGACTGCGCGGAGTAGTCGGCGTTGGCGACCTGACTGATCGGGTTGTCCTTGAGGGTCTCCTCCCAGGAGCGGCCCTCGACCTGCTCCTGGGTCAGGTTCGGGTTGCCCATCGCCGCGCTGTACACGTCCTTGGCGACGCCCGAGATGTACTGCTCCTGGTCGTGGTAGAGGCCCGCGGACAGGTGCAGGCGCTCGGCGATCTGGTTGCCGTCCTGCACCATCGCGCGGACGCCCCACGCCCACCGCTCGCAGAACTCGTCGAACACCTGCTGCAGGTCGGCGAAGCCGATCTGCATCCCCGTCATGCTCAGGTTGTCGAAACCGCGGCCGATCTCCGCGTTCTCCACGATCCCGATCGACTTCAGCTCCTCGATCGAGTGGTTGATGCCGTCCGCGGTCGACTTCAGTGCCTGCGGATCCACCTGGTAGCCGGCCATCAGTTCCTCCCCGCGTCGACCGCGGCCTCGTCCGGCACGATCCCGCGCACCGGCGGGAAGAGCATCGGCGTCCGTCCGGCGGCGTCCAGCGCCACCCCGGCGGGCATCCCCGCCGCGGCCGTACCGACCTCCAGCAGCCGCGACCCGCGGACCGTCAGGTACGGCAACTCGGCCTCCTGGAAGCCGCGCTGCTCGGCGAAGGCCGCCATCTCCTCCTCGCCGGTGAACGCGTAGATCCAGCGGATCCCGCCCTGGTCGCCGGACCACACCTGGCCCCGACCGTCGTGCGGCAGGTAGAGCAGCGCCGCCCGGAGCTCCGCCACCAGCAGATTCGGATCCCCCACCTGCGCGTGCATCATCCGCAGCTGGTGCAACAACCCAGCGTTGTCCACTCGCCCTCCCCCGAATCCCGGTCGCCTGCCCGCGGTCACCTGCCCGCCGAACGCTCCGGATACCCTAGCGAGCCGCGACCACAGGCAACGAGTGGACTACCGCCGAAGGTCTCCCGGTTCCACCGGCGGCCGCCGGGAGGTCCGTGCCGGCGTCAGAGACCGTGCAGGACGCGGTCGAGCGCGGACCGGCCCACGGGCCCCCACTCCGGCTTGCCACCGGGCAGACCCCGGTCCCCGCTCAGGCCCATCGCCATCAGGAACAGGCACTTCATCGCGGCCAGCCCGCGCGCCCGCCGCACGGTCGCCTCGTCCACCCGTACGTAGCGGTCGAAGAAGCGTGCGGCGCCGCCCGCCGGGAGCAGCAGCCAGGCGGCCGCGAGGTCCCACGCCGGGTCGCCGGCGAAGAGCGCGCCGAAGTCGACCACACCCGCCAGGGTGCCGTCCGCGACGACGACGTTCGCGGGGTGCAGGTCGCCGTGGACCCACACCGCAGGGCCCGCCCACTCCGGGGTGTCCACCGCCTCGTCCCAGACCGCGCGGATCTCCTCGGCGAGGTCGGCCGGGGCGGCGTCGCGGAAGAAGTGCTCGAACCCGCCCGTGCAGTCCCTGGGGTGGAGGCTGAAGTCCGTGGCGGTGGGCGCGTCGGCGGGCGCCGGCACGTGCAGCGCCCCGAGGAAGTCCGCCAGGGTGTCGGCCGCGTGGTCGCCGCGGGTGATCCCGCCGTGGTCCAGCGGCGTGCCCTCGACCCAGCTCATGACGGTCCAGATCTTGGGGAAGCGCTCCGACGGCACTCCGTCCCGGACCGGGACGGGCACCGGGAGCGGCAGGCGCGCGGCCAGCTCCGGCAGCCAGCGGCGCTCCTTCAACTGCAGCTCGGGGCCGCTGTCCATCCGCTGCATCCGGACCGCCAACTTCGGTCCCAGGCGCCACATCTGATTGCCCCAGCCGCCCGCCACCTCGCGGACGGGCAGGTCGGCCAGGTCCGGATGCTGCTCCCGGAGCAGCTCCCGGACGAGGTTCTCGGTGATCTCGATCTCGGACTCGATCATGCCGAGTCACGCTACCCGCACGGGGCGGCCGTGCGGCCCCGATCAATTCGATTGCCGCCGGGTCGCAGCCCCGGATACGGTCCGCGCATGCCCGCCGCGCCCCGTGTCTCCTAGCTCGGACACCAGCTTCGACGCCACCCTTGTGTCCTTGAGCTGTTACGGAGCGTAACGTCAATGCATGCCCTGCGCGGTTCCGGCCTGTTCCGGAACCGGGACTTCTCGCTGCTGCTAAGTGGCCAACTGGTCTCCGCCGTCGGCGACCAGGCGCACTTCACGGCCCTGCCCCTGGTCGTGCTGGCCCTGACGGGATCGGTGACCCAGGCCGGCTTGGTGCTCGGCCTCGGAACCGTCTCTTTCCTGGCGTTCGGCCTGGTCGCCGGAGCCCTCGCCGACCGGTGGGACCGGAAGACCACCATGATCTGGTGCGAGCTCGGCCGGGCCGTGCTCGCCGCCGCGGTCGCCGTCGCCCTGTGGTGCGACAGGCTCACCATGCCCCAGCTGTACGGCACAGCCGTGCTGGCCGGGATCCTGACGACCCTCTTCCACGTGGCGAACACCGCGGCCCTGCCCAGCGTGGTCGGTCCGCGGCACGTCTCCGCCGCGCTCGGCCTCTCGCAGTCCGCCGCCGGAGCGGTGGCCGTCGTCGGGGCCTCCCTCGCCGGGGTGCTCTACGCGCTCGGACGGACTGTCCCGTTCGCCGTGAACGCGGTCTCCTTCGCGATGTCCGCGGCGTCCCTGGGGCTGATGCGCTCCCGGTTCCAGGCGGACCGGAAGGCGGACCGCACGGACGTCCGGCTCACCGCCGAGATCCGCCAGGGGCTCGGCTGGCTCTGGCGCCAACCCGTCATCCGCTTCCTCACGCTGGTGTCGGCCGCCGACAAGGTGCGCTACGGCGCGGGGTACCTGCTGATCATCACCCTCGCCCGGCAGCTGGACGCCTCGCCCCTGTGGATCGGCGTCGTCTTCAGCGGCGCGGCCGTCGGCGCGATGGCGGGCGCGCTGGTGTCGGACCGGGTCACGCGCCGGTTCCCGCTCGGGCGGATCGCCGTGGCCATGCTGTGGGTGGAGGCGCTGATGTTCCCGCTGTACGCGCTGGCCCCCACCCCGCTCCTGCTGGCCGCCGTCGCGGCCGCCGAATCACTGGTGGCCCCGGTGTACACGGTGGCCATGACCACGCACCAACTCGCGATCACCCCGGACGAGTTGCGGGGGCGCGCGACGAGCGCCGTCTCCACGCTCACCACCGGGGCCCTGTCGGTCGGCACTCTCGCAGGCGGCGCGCTGATCGCCGTACTCGGCGCCGAGCCCCTGGTCTGGCTCTGCGCGGCATGGCTGCTGGCGTTGGCCGTCCTCACGACGGCCAACCGGGCCGTGCGGCAGGCGCCGCCCGCGGGGACGCTGTCGTAGGGCCTCGGATTTTCGCAGATCGCACCGGGCCGCGCGGCCGGAATCGGTGAGCGGGCGGGGCCCGGTGCGATCCCGGTTAGCGTGGAGGGCATGCGCGGCAACGTCCACCACTCCCGGCACTGCCCGACCTGCGGCACGCCCGTCTCGGAGGGACTGCAGGGCGGGCACGTCTGCCCGCTCTGCTACCGCGTGGAGGAGCCGCCCGGCGAGACGCTCGCCCGCGAGCGCTGGTGCGCCACCAAGCGGCAGCGGATCGCCGCCGCCCGCAGGGTCTGGGAACGCGAGGGCCTGGTCCCGCGCCGGAGGTGACCGGCCGTCGCACACGGCGTCAGAACGGTGGCTCGGCGGAGTACGGGCCGTCCGGGACGGGAAGGACCGGTTCGGCCCTCGGCTGCTGGAGGACACGGACCGCGTCCTCGACGCGGCCGAGGTCGATGAGGTGCTCGGCCAGCCGGCCAGTGTGCGAGTCCGGGTGCTGTTCGAGGACGGCGACGGCCTCTGCCGTACGGCCGGCCGCGGCGAGCAGGTCGGGCAGGTGCCACGCCGCGTACCAGGAGCTGCCCTCGGGGTGCGCGCGCACCAGCTCGACCGCCTCGTCGAGTCGGCCGCAGGCGGCCAGGAGCGGAAGCCGCATCGCGAAGAACTCCCAGTCCTCCCGCCCGCCCCGGCGCGCCTTGAGGGCGTCGAGGTAGGCGAGGCCGTCGCCGGCCCGGCCGTCGTCGGCGTACAGGGCGCACAGCGTGTGGACGATCCAGTCCTCCGCGCCGCCCGGCGCGTCCGCGAACGTGCGCAGCTCCTCGATCGCCTCGCCGCCCCGCCCGTGACGGGCCAGCAGTTCCGCCAGCAGGACCGCGTGATTGCCCCCGACGGCCGGGCCGCCCGGCTTCCGGTACGCGGCGACCGCGCCTTCCACGTCGCCTCGTGCCTCCAGCTCCTCGGCGAGCCGCTGTGCGGCGTACCCGAGGGGCTCCGAGGCCGCGTACACGCGCAGTTCCCCGATCCGGCCGTGTCGGGCCAGCAGGTCGGCCAGCGGGTCGCGGGCGTTGACGCACAGGGCGTCGCCGGTGCGCAGCAGCGCGATCGCGTCCTCGACCCGCCCCTGGCGCTCCCGGAGGGCGGCGAGCAGGTTGACCGCGTTGTCCGGCTCGATGCGGGTCCGGTCGCAGGCGGGGTCGTCGCAGGCCGGGGTCGCGGCAGCGATCCGGGCCTCCAGCAGGGCTGCGGCCTCCTCGTCCAGGCCCGCAGCCTCGGCGACCTCCACCAGGCACTCGGCGAGGAACCAGTCCTCGATGCCGTGCCGCAGCAGGGCGAACGCCTCGGAGCCGCGGCCGTGACGGGCCAGCAGGCGGGCGAAGTAGTCCAGGGCCGTCCGGTCCCCGGCCTCCGCATACGGGCGGGTCAGCTCGATCGCCTCCGGCGCCCGCCCCCAGCCCTCCAGCAGCTCCGCCCGGGCCCGGGCGGCGGTCCACCAGCCCGTCGCGACGTACGGCGCCAGGACCTCGTCCGCCTGCTCGCGTCGGCCGCGCTCGCCCAGCAGTCGCGCCCACGCCAGCGCGCAGAACCACTCCCCGCGCCCGGCCTGGAGCTCTACCTCCCGTTCGTGCCCCCGTTCGAGGAGACGGGCCACCAGCGGCGGCGGAATGCACCCGGACAGGGTCCGGGCCCGGCGGTCGAGATCAGCAGCGTCCACGGCAACGCACCCTAGTGTGGCCGGGCCCGTCACCGGGAACGGCCACCCGGGTCGTGGCGGCGGGCCCGCGGTGAGTGCGGGTCCGGCGTCGCCACCGTGCATGTCGGGCCGCTGCTCGCGGCGCCGGCGGACCGCCGGGGTGCCCGACCCGGTGGCGCCGTGGGTGTCACGGGATCAGGGGGTGGTCGGCCGGGGTGATGGGGGTGGGGAGGTCGGTGGTGCCGCGCAGGTAGTGGTCGACGGCGGCGGCCGCGGCGCGGCCCTCGGCGATGGCCCAGACGATCAGGGACTGGCCGCGGCCCGCGTCGCCCGCGACGAAGACGCCGGCGGTGGCGGTGGCGAAGTGGGCGTCGCGGGCCAGGGTGCCGTGCGGGCCGAAGGCGAGGCCGAGCTGGCCGGCGAGCGGGCTGTCGGGCTCGGGGCCGGTGAAGCCGAGGGCGAGCAGGGCGAGTTGGGCGGGGAGGGTGCGTTCGGTGCCGGCCTCGGGCCGGCGGTCGCCCGGGGTGGCGTGGGCGAAGCGGACGGAGGCCAGCCGGCCGTCCGGGCCCGGGTCGAAGCCGACGGTGGTGGCGGCGAAGACCCGTGGCTCCTCGCCGGCCTCCTCGTGCGAGGCGGTGCGCCGGTAGACCTTCGGGTGGACGGGCCAGGGCTGTTCGGCGGCGCGGTGGTCGGGCGGTCGCGGGTTGATGTCCAACTGGGTGACGGACGTGGCGTGTTGGCGCAGTGCGGTGCCCAGGCAGTCGGCGGCGGTGTCGCCGCCGCCGACGATCACCACGTGCCGGCCCTCGGCGGTGAGCGGCGGCCGGGGGAAGTCGCCCTGGTCGGCCCGGTTGGCCTGGGTGAGGTAGTCCATGGCGTGCCGGACGCCGGGCAGGTCGTGCCCGGGGGAGGGGAGTTCGCGCGGTGCGGTGGCGCCGACGGCGAGCAGCACGGCGTCGTGGTCGGAGCGCAGCCGGTCGGCGGGCAGGTCGCGTCCCACGTCGACGCCGGTGCGGAACCGGGTGCCCTCGGCGCGGAGTTGGTCGAGCCGCCGGTCCAGCCGGTGCTTCTCCAGGCGGAACGGCGGGATGCCGTAGCGCAGCAGCCCGCCGAGCCGGTCGGCGCGCTCGTACACGGTGGTGGTGTGCCCGGCCCGGGTGAGCTGCTGGGCGGCCGCCAGCCCGGCGGGGCCGGAGCCGACCACGGCGACCCGGCGGCCGGTCTGCCGCTCGGGCGGGCGGGGGCGGTCCACGCCGATCTCCCAGGCGTGGTCGGCGAGCGCCAGCTCGATGTTGCGGATGGTGACCGCCTCGGAGTCGATCGCCAGCACGCAGGCGCTCTCGCAGGGGGCGGGGCAGAGCCGCCCGGTGAACTCCGGGAAGTTGTCGGTGGCCAGCAGGTGGGTGGCGGCGGCCCGCCAGTCGTCGCCGGCGGCGAGGGCGTTCCAGTCCGGGACGAGGTTGCCCAGCGGGCAGGCGTTGTGGCAGAAGGGCAGGCCGCAGTCCATGCAGCGGGACGCCTGCTCGCGGACCAGGGGGAGCGGCGGGCGGCCGCCGTCGACCTCCGCCCAGTCCTGGACGCGCTCCTGCGGCGGCCGCCGCGTTCGGGCGCGGCGGGGGGTGGTGAGGAAGGCCCTCGGGTCTGCCATCGCGGCCTCCGGCTGCGAAACCCGTTCGTGTGGCCACGGTACGCCTGTGGGCCGGGCAGCAACAGGGGAGACCGGTGGCGGGCCGGGCCACCCCGGGCGCCCGTCAGTAGGACTGGAGCTCCAGCAGGGTGCCCTCCGGGTCGCGGAGGTGGGCGGTGCGCAGGCCCGGACCCCACTCGGGGCGGTCGGCCGGTGCGGTGACCGGGGTGGCGCCGTACCGGAGGCACAGGGCGTGGCCGGCGTCGACGTCGGGGACGTGGCAGACGAACATCAGCGCGTCCTGGGCGTCCGCGGTGGCGGGGAGCGCGTCGGTGCCGACGGCGGAGGCGAGGGCGGCGCGGTCGAAGAGCGAGAGCAGGCCCTGCCCGTCGACGTCCCAGTGGGCGTACGGCCCGACGGCGCTGCCGCGGACCAGGGTGGCGCCGGTCAGCTCGGGCAGGACGGCGGCGTAGAACGCGAAGGCGTCGGCGAAGCGGGTGGTGAGCAGGCGGGGGTGCAGGGCGTCCATGGCGAGCGCTCCGGAAGGGCGAGAATTAGTGGGTCGACACCCACTATAGGTGCAGACCCTAGAATCGTGGGCATGAACGATCCGGACGCCGTCCCGCCCAGCCTCACCGCCCTCAGCACCTACCTGCTCTCGCGGGTCGGCAAGGCCGCCCGTACCGCCCTCGGTGAACGCCTCGCCGAGCGCGGCCTGCGGCTGTGGCACATGGCGGTGCTCGCCGCACTCGCCGACTTCGGCCCGCACGCCCAGCGCGACCTGGCCGCCCGGCTGCGCATCGACCCGAGCGACCTGGCCAAGGCGGTCGACCAGCTGGCCACGGCCGGGCAGGTCGAGCGCAGCCGCGACCCGGCCGACCGCCGGCGGGTCTCCGTCACGATCACCCCCGCCGGCCGCGCCGCGCTCGCCGAACTGGACGGCGAGGCCCGGCAGGTGCAGGACGCGCTGCTCGCCCCGCTCGACCCGGCCGAACGGGCGCAGCTGCACGCCCTGCTCGGCCGGGTCTTCGACGCCCTGCCCCAGTAGCCTCCGGCCCTCAGGACGTGATCAGCTCCAAGTGGGGCTGGAAGGCGGCGCTCTCGCGGCTGTTGAGGTTGACCGCGAGCCCGACCGCGCCGAGCGGCTGCCACACCGCGAGGGTGACCGGGCCGCCGGTGGTGACAGCGGCGGTGACGTCCAGGCCGACCCAGTCCGCGGCGGTCGAGATCGCGCCGGTGCCGAGCGCCGTGGTCGGGGCGGGGGAGCGGTTCCAGGTGACCGCGGTCTCCGTCCAGCTGTCGGCGGTGGTGGCGAAGGCCTGCAGCGAGGTCTGGGTGCCGCCGGAGTCGGCGACCGCGCCGCGCACCCAGAGCACCGCCCGGCGGACCGTCCCGCCCACCCCCGAGGTGTCGAAGGACAGCAGTGCCCGCCGGCTGTAGCCGCTGCCGGACGAGTTGGTGTTCTTCACGGTCAGCGTGGTGGCGGTGCCGTAGTTGGTGTCGCCGTACGAGCCGTCGCGGACGTAGGCGTCCTGGGTGGGCGCGAGCCGGGTCGCGGTGGCCGGGGCGGGCGCGGTACCGGTGGTGCGCAGGGTCACGGTCCGGCTCGCGCCCTGGGTGCCGCCGAGCTCGACCAGCAGGGTCACCGCGGCGCCGGTGGTCAGGACGGTGACGCCGGCCGCCGGGTCGGCCGTCCGGTAGCCGGACCGGGCGACGGTGACCTGGACGGTGGAGGCGGTCCGCCCCGGGTCCGCCACCGTGACGGTCATGGCGCCGCCCGACTCGCGGACCAGCACCGAGGCCGGTGCCGACACGGTGATCGGACCGGCCGTCCCCGCGGCGAAGAAGTTGCCGGCGGTGACACCCGAGGCGCTGTCGGAGACCGCCTGCACGGACGCGGAGTTGGCCAGCACGGTGACGGTCGGGGCGGCCGAGCGGGCGGCGGCCGTCGCGGCGTCCGCGCCCGGCATCAGCAGGTAGGAGTAGCCGGCGCCGGACGGGTCGGTGCCGTGGTCGACCCAGAGCGTCAGGTAGCGGCGGGTCAGCGCCTCGGTGGTGCCGCCCCCGTTGATGTCGTGCCAGCTGCCGGTCCGGGCCTCGCGCAGCGCGTTCACGCTCGCCCCGCCGGGGAACAGGTAGGCGCCGAAGCCGGAGATCGCGGCCCAGCGGGCGCCGGTGAAGCGCTGCGACCAGCCGAGGGTGGCGGGCTGCGCCGTGCCGTCCACGGTGAGGGCGTGCTGGCCGGTCGGGCCGAGGTTGCGGTTGTCGACCACGGTCTCCACCGGCACGCCGTCGGTGCAGCTGATCCCCGCGCCCAGGCAGACGACCGTGTCGTCCAGCAGGAACCAGGACTTGACCCCGCTCAGGGTCGAGGACAGGCCGCGCACGGCCTGCCCGGCGGCCGCGTAGGTGCCGTCGCAGGCGCCGCCCGCCCAGGTGTTGTCCGGGCGGGCCGCGCCCCAGGCGCCGCCCGCCGCGTCGGCCAGCGGCTTGGTGGAGACGGTGGTGCCGGGCAGCCGGTACGGGTTCACGGTCGGCCAGAAGGCGTCCGCGTACTGGCCGTTGCCGAAGGTCGAACCCCACCAGGCGAGCAGGCCGTTGTTGGTGTGCCAGCCGCGCAGGTTCTCGCCGTTGCCGGTCTCGTAGAAGGTGGTGCGGGCCGAGCACATCGCCAGCGAGGCCGCCCAGCCGGCGCGGCGGACCACCGCCCGGTCCATCGCGAAGACCCGGGCGCCGGTCGGCTCGGGGGCGGCGGAGGTGGCGGAGTCGTTCACCAGCGCCTGGGCGCGGGCGAGTTCGGGGACGTCCACGGCGGCGTCGGTGAGGTACGGACGGTAGTAGTCGCGGGCGATCCAGCCCTTGACCGCCGCCCGCCACGCCGCCGACTGCGCGGCCGGTGCGGCGCCCGAGTCGGCGAGCCGCAGGATGTGCCCGATGATCGTGTGCCCGCGCCCGTGGTCGTCCTGCTGCAGGTGCAGCGCGTCGCTGCTCTGCAGGCCCCGGCTGATCGCCCGGCCGCTCACCGAGTCCATCACCAGGCCGTTGTAGAGGAACGGCGCGTACGCCGCGTCGACCGCGTCGAACACGGTCTGCCGCTGCGGGTCGGTCACCGCCCAGGCCGAGCCCGCGAGCAGGCCGAAGAGCTTGCTCAGCCCGCCGAGCAGCACCTCGCCGTACGAGCCGGTGTACGGCACCCAGGTGTGCTGCACGAACGAGCCGTCCGGGTAGAGGCCGTCGCCGGTCAGCACGTACGGGAAGACCGGGGAGAGCGAGGAGGAGGCGAGCGCCAGCTTGGCCGAGCTCTTGCCGATCACCCCGCGCAGGGCCAGGACCCGGCAGAGGTCGACCCGGTTGGCGCCGGTGGAGGTCCCGGTGTAGGAGGAGACCTTGGAGTCGGGGACCGAATGGTCCACCGCCGCGCAGTAGTTGGCGATCTGGGTGGCGGTGAGCAGCGGCTGGACGAGGACGCAGGTGTCGAGCAGCGCCTGCGGGGTGCCGATCTGCCAGTCCCACCAGTTGTTGTAGTTGGTCGCGGTCGGGGTGTACGCGATCGCGTGCAGGTGGTCCAGGCCGGTGGTGACGGCGGTGGCGAGCGCCGCGTCGGCGGTCGAACCGGTCCCGGGCTGGGCCCAGGCCAGCGCCATGGTGCGCAGGCGGAGGTAGCTGGAGGTGATGTTGGCGGAGACCGTGCCGAGCGGCAGGTCCGGCCAGAGCGAGCCGGCGGTGGGCGCCATCGCCGCCTGCTGGGTGCGGGCCCGGTCGCCGAGGGAGGCGAGGGAGCCGGCGAACGGCTGCGCGGCCGGGTCGAAGCCGGTGCCGGTCAGCAGCGCCTGCCAGCGCAGGCGGAGCGTGTCGTACGCGTCGGCGGCGAAGGCCGACTGCCCGCCGAGGACGGACCAGGCGCCCGCGGCGGCCAGGCCCACGGCGGAGGCCTGGAGCAGGCGGCGACGGGAGAGCGGGAGGCGGGCAGGGGAGAGCGGGAGGTGGGTGGGGGAGTGCGGCTCGGGGATCAAGGGGGCTCCTTGCCGGGTGCGACCTCGCGGCGCACGGCCGCCGGGGCGCCGTGGGGGTCGGCGCAGCGGCGCCCGGGCGGCGCCGCACCGCGCCGGGCGGGTGTGACGGTAAGCGCTTTCCCGGCCGGACGTCAACGGATGGTGCAGACCGCGCCGGATCACCACCCGCCCGTCGTGTTCCCCCGCGCCCGCGGCCGTCCCGGCCTAGAGTCGGCCGCATGGCCTTGGTGTGGGAACAGATCGTGGTGGACTGCGCAGACCCGGTGGCGCTCGGAGAGTGGTGGGCGCGGGCGCTGGGGTGGGTGGTGGTGGACGACTCGGCCGAGGAGTACGAGATCAGGCCCGCGCCCGACCGGCTGCCCGGCCTGCTGTTCGGCGTCAACCCGGACCGCAAGGCCGGCAAGAACCGCCTGCACCTGGACCTCCGCCCCGACGGCGACCAGGAGTCCGAGGTGCGGCGGCTGCTGGCGCTCGGCGCCACCCGCCCCGACATCGGCCAGAGCGGCGACGAGCCGTGGGTGGTCCTCGCCGACCCGGAGGGCAACGAGTTCTGCGTCCTCGCCGCGCCGAAGGACCGCGCGAGCGGGTCGTGAACGGGGTGTGAGGTGAACTGGCGGCGCGACGGCGGAATGCGATCACCCGTCAGGAGTGTTCGGGCTAGGGTGTGCGAGGTCGGCGCCGGTCCGGCGCCGGGTGGTACGTGAGCGGAGTGGAGACGGGGATGCGTTTCGGAGTCATCGGTACCGGGACGGTGGGGCGTACGCTCGCCGAGAAGCTGGTCGAGCTGGGCCACGAGGTCACCCTCGGCTCGCGGACCAAGGACAACGCCGCCGCCAACGACTGGGCGGACCGCGCCGGGCCGTACGGGCACGCGGGCACCTTCGCGGAGGCCGCCGAGTTCGGCGAGGTCGTGCTGAACGCCACCTCCGGCACGGTGTCGCTGCAGGCACTGGAGGCGGCCGGCGCCGAGCGCCTGGCGGGCAAGGTGCTGATCGACGTCTCCAACCCGCTGGTCTTCTCCGCCACCGGCGAGCTCTCGCTGGAGCCGGTGAACACCGACAGCGTCGGCGAGCAGATCCAGCGGGCCTACCCCGAGACCTTCGTGGTGAAGGCGCTGAACACGGTGACCGCCCCCGTGATGGTCGACCCGGCCCGGATCCCCGGCGAGCACAACCTCTTCATCGCCGGTGAGGACGTCGAGGCGAAGGCCAAGGTCCGTGCCGTGCTGGAGGAGTTCGGCTGGCCCGCCGGCGCGATCATCGACCTCGGCGGGATCGAGGCCGCCCGCGGCATGGAGATGATGATGCCGTTCTGGATCAGCATGATGCGCCACCTCGGCCACGCCGACTTCAACTACTCCATCCGCACCGCGAACTGACGAACCGACGCACCGACGAACCGACGCACGGACCGGGAACCGCCATGACCGAACAGCCCCCGCCCCCCTTCGAACCCGTCGACGAGGACTGGCAGACCGCGCTCGCGATCGTCGCCCACCCCGACGACATGGAGTACGGCGCGGCCGCCGCCGTCGCCCGCTGGACCGCCCAGGGCAAGACCGTGGTCTATGTGATGGTCACCAGCGGCGAGGCCGGCATCGACGGCATGGACCCGGAGCAGTGCCGGGCCGTGCGCGAGCAGGAGCAGATCGCCTCCGCCGCGATCGTCGGCGTCGACGTGGTCGAGTTCCTCGGCCACCCCGACGGCGTGATCGAGTACGGGCTGCCGCTGCGCCGCGACATCGCCCGCGCGGTGCGCCGGCACCGCCCGGACATCGTGATCACCACCAACTTCCGTGACACGTACGGCGGGGTGTTCCCCAACCAGGCCGACCACATCGCGGTCGGCCGGGCCACCCTGGACGGCGTCCGGGACGCGGGCAACCGGTGGGTGTTCCGGGAGCTGGTCGCCGAGGGCCACGAGCCGTGGGACGGCGTCCGGCAGGTCTGGGCCGCCGCCTCGCCCGACGGCCGGCACGCCGTCGACACCACCGAGCACTTCGACGCCGGCGTCGCCTCGCTGGAGGCGCACCGCGCGTACCTGGACGGGCTCGGCGAAGGGCCGATGTCGGACGCGGCCGGGTTCCTGGAGTCGATGTCCCGGGCGACCGGCACCCGGCTCGGGGTGCGCTACGCGTCCTCGTTCGAGGTCATCCCGCTGCGCTGACCCGGCGCGGTCGGCCGGCCGTCCGGCCGGGCGGACCCGCCCGATCCGGCGTTCTCGTCCAGGTCGGCGGGCCCGCCCGGGCCGGTGGTGCCCGCTCGGTCGGGGGTGCCCTCCCGGTCGGCGGGCCCGCCCGGACCGCCGCCACCGCCGCGGCGCGAGCGCAGACGGCGCAGCAGCGTGCGCGCCAGCAGCGCCAGCACCACCGCGCCGGCCAGGACCAGCAGCAGCACCTGGTACCGGACGGCCTGCCGGTACAGCTCGTCCAGGTTGTCGCCCGCAAAGTAGCCCACCGAGGCCCAGACGCCGACCCAGAGCAGTGCGCCGACCACGTTGGCGGGCACGAACCGGCGCCGCGGCATCTCACTGGTGCCCGCGATGATCCCGTTGGTCTGCCGCAGCCCGTCCACGAACCGGGCGCCGGTCACCACCTGGGCGCCGTGCCGGTCGAAGAAGCGCTCGGCCTTGGCCATCCGCGCCGGGGTCAGCCGGACGTACCGGCCCCAGCGGTGCACGAAGGCGTGCCCGCCGGTGCGGCCGAGCAGGTAGCCGAGGCTGTTGCCGACCACCGCCGCGACCACCGCGATGGCGACCACCGCGGCGATGCTCATCCGGCCGGTGCCGGCGTAGACGGCGGCCAGGATCAGGATGGTCTGGCCGGGCACCGGGATGCCGCAGTTGTCCAGGCACACCAAGACCCCCACCGCCGCGTAACCGTAGTCGTCGAGCAGTGGGGCCAGGTGGGCCAGCGGGCCGGGTAGGTCGGTGATCAGGGGTTCCTTCCGGCGGGGCCAGGTATCAGCGCTGCTCCTCGGCGTTGCGGTGCTCGACGACGCAGTCCGGCCCCGGGTAGACGAGTCCCGTGTGGCCGTCCTCGAAGCGCACCATGTACGGCGGCTCGCCGTCGGCCCCGCGGACCTCCAGGATCTCGCCCTTGCGGTCGATCATGCCGATGTTGCGACTGTACATGTGGACGTGGTCACCCACTGTGGCTTGCATGCTCTGCTCCCAGGGGGGTGCGGGCGGATGCCTTGACTCCACTCTGCGGCGGGTACCGGCGGCCCGCAATGGAAGGACCGGTCACGCCGCCGGCCGGGCGAGGTAGCGCAGCAGCACCCGCTTGCACTCGGCGATCAGCGCCGGGTCGCCGTCCGGAGCGACCCGGAACGCCAGCTTGAGCACCGCGTCCGCGCACTCCATCGCGACCCGCAGCGACACCCCGTACCCCGGGTCGGCGAACAGCTCCCCGCCGATCGCCCGCAGGCGCACCGCCACGGCGGCGTTGTTGTCGAGGTCGTCGTCGAGCAGGTGGGTGTCGTCGCCGAAATCGGCCGGCACCGCGTCGACCAGGCCGAAGTCCAGGTGCCCGAAGCCGGGGACGGTCCGCTTCATCGCCACGAACTCCTCCACCGCCAGGTCGACGAAGGTCGCGAGCGAGCCGGGCCCGGCGGCGCCGGCGGTGCGGGCGGCGAGGCGGGCCAGGTAGGCGGTGAGGTTGCGCTCGGCCAGCGCGGCGAGCAGGCCCTCGCGGCCGGAGAAGAACTGGTACAGGGTGCCGATCGGCACCTCGGCGCGCTGCGCGACCTCCTTGGTGGTCAGTGCCCCGGCACCGACCTCGTCCAGCAGCCCCGCGCAGGCGTCGAGCAGCCGCTCGTACCGCTCCTGGCTGCGCTGCTGCACCGGCCGCCGACGGACCGCAGCCCCACTGCCGCCCCGCTCGCCGCTGTCCGTCCGCGCTCTCATGGCGCCACTCTGCCGCATCCGCGCCTGACGAGGCGAATCACCGTCGGACGTTCGGCCTGCGATCCCCGCAACCCGCTCAGTGTTACGAAATTGCCATGACAAGCGAACTTCTTACAAACATCTGTATGATCCGTGACCCCTGCCCCTGCGCCCGAAGGGTCCACCCGCATGAACAGGCACCTGCTCGTCCGGAGACCGGTCGTTCTGCTCGCCCTGGCCGGCCTGGCGCTCTCCAGCGCGGCCTGCGGCGGCCCCGGCACGCCCTCGGTCGACGGCGGCACCGACGGCCCGGGCCCCTGGGACCCGCTGGACCCGAACACCGCGGTGACCCTCTCGATCGACTGCATGCCGCCGACCAGCAAGCCCGCCGAGCGCAAGCAGTGGGTCGACGACGTCGAGGCGTTCCGCAAGCTCTACCCGCGCGTCACCCTCACCTCCAAGGACGCCTTCCCCTGCGAGGAACCGGCCGCGTTCGGTGCCCAGCTCAAGGCGGGCACCCAGAGCGACCTCTACTACAGCTACTTCACCGACCTGGGGAAGGTCCTGGAGGCGGACGCCGCCGAGGACATCAGCGCCTACGTCAACGACAAGTCCGTGCCGGCGCTCGGGGACATCGACCTCTCGGTGCTCACCACCCTGAAGCACGACGAGAAGCTGTACGGCCTGCCGATCTCCAACTACAAGATGGGCCTGATCTACAACCGCAAGCTCTTCGCCCGGGCCGGACTCGACCCCGACAAGCCGCCCACCAGCTGGCCCGAGGTCCGCGAGGCGGCCAGGAAGATTGCCGCGCTCGGCGGCGGCGTCAACGGCTACGGCGACTACAGCACCGGCAACCAGGGCGGCTGGCACTTCACCGCCGAGCTGTACGGCCTCGGCGGCGCCGTCACCACCCCCGCCGGCAGCAAGGCCGACTTCAACACCCCCGACGGCCGCAAGGTCCTGCAGAACCTCCACGACATGCGGTGGACCGACAACTCCATGGGCACCGAGCAGGGCCTCAAGTGGCCCGACCTGATGACCCGGATGGCCGCCGACAAGCTCGGCATGTACGTCGGCGCCCCGGACGACATCACGTACATGGTCCAGACCCTCAAGGGCAACTACAACGACTACGGGATGGGCCCGATGCCGGGTGGCGGCGCGGCCCTGCTCGGCGGCGCCGACTACATCTTCAAGAAGGGGCTCACCCCCGACCAGATCAAGGCCGGGATCGCCTGGATCAACTTCAAGTTCCTCACCATCGGCAAGGGCCAGTTCGACTACGCGCGGACCAGGAACGACGGCCTGCCGGTGGGCCTCCCGCAGCCCTTCTTCTTCGTCGGCGGGAGCCTGAAGGCCGACAACAGGGCCAAGGCCGCCGCGGCCACCGTCCCGGTCGACAACTACGCGCCGTATCTGGCCAACCCCGTCCCCGGAAAGATCGAGCCGCCCTACGCGCAGCAGATCTACAAGATCCTGGACGCGGCGGTCGCCGCCGTCCTCAAGGACCGGAACGCCGACATCCCGAAGCTGCTTGCCGACGCCGAGAGCCAGGTGAACCAGCTACTGGCGCAAACGTGAGGACAGCTCATATTGTGGCGGCATCCGCGTGGCCCTCGTGGACCGCGTGGCCACCGTGAGATCGTCGACAGGGAGCCCGGCCGTGCCGCACCGCATCAACCTCCCGCAGGACTTCCGCTGGGGCGTCGCCACCGCCGCGTACCAGATCGAGGGCGCGGCGGCCGAGGGCGGCCGCGGCCCCTCGATCTGGGACACCTTCTGCGACCGCCCCGGCGCCGTCCGGGACGGGCACAGCGGCGCCCGGGCCTGCGACCACTACCACCGGTATCCCGAGGACATCGAGCTGATGCGCGGCCTCGGCCTCGACGCCTACCGCTTCTCGATCGCCTGGCCGCGCATCCAGCCCACCGGCGCGGGGCCCGTGAACGCCGCCGGGCTCGACTTCTACGAACGGCTGGTCGACGGACTGCTCGACGCCGGCATCACCCCCTTCCCGACGCTCTTCCACTGGGACCTGCCGCAGGCCCTGGAAGACGCGGGAGGCTGGCTGAACCGCGACACCGCGCACCGCTTCGCCGAGTACGCGGCCGTCGTCGCCGACCGGCTCGGTGACCGGGTGCCCGCCTGGATCACCCTCAACGAGCCCTTCGTGCACATGGTCTACGGCTACGCGCTCGGCATCCACGCCCCCGGGCACGCCCTGCTGCTCGACGCCCTGCCCGTCGCCCACCACCAACTGCTCGGCCACGCCCTCGCCGCCGGCGCGCTCGCCGAACGCGGCGCGCAGGTGCTGATCGCCAACAACTGCACGCCGGTCCGGCCCGCCAGTGGCTCCGCCGAGGACACGGCCGCCGCCGACGCGTACGACGCCCTCCACAACCGGCTCTTCAACGACCCGCTGCTGCTCGGCCGTTACCCCGACCTCGCGGCGTACGGCGTCGGGCCCGACCTGGGCGGCGCGGTCCGCGACGGCGACCTCGCGCTGATCGCCGCCGCCCCGCTCGACGGCCTCGGCATCAACTACTACAACCCCACCCGGATCGCCGCCCCCACCGAGCCCGGCCTCCCGTTCAGCGAGGCACCCATCGACGGCGTCCCCCGCACCCACTTCGGCTGGCCCGTCGTCCCCGACGGCCTGCGCGAACTGCTCGTCGGCCTGCGCGAACGCTACGGCGCCGCCCTCCCGCCCGTCACCATCACCGAGAACGGCTGCTCCACCGACGACCTGCTCGACGACACCGCCCGGATCGACTACCTGGCCGGCCACCTCGACGCCCTCGCCGCCGCGAGCGCCCAGGGCGTCGACGTGCGCGGCTACTTCACCTGGTCGCTGCTCGACAACTTCGAATGGGCCGAGGGCTACCACCAGCGCTTCGGCCTGGTCCACGTCGACTTCGAGAGCCAGAAGCGCACCCCGAAGGCCTCCTACACCTGGTACCGCGACCTGATCGCCGCCCACCGCGGATAGCCGCCACCCGAACCACCGGACCGCGGGCGTTGTGGGGCGCCCGCGGTCCGGTCGCCCGCCGCGTCGGGACACTAGGCTTCTCGGTGCATTCCGGCGCACAGTGCCCAGATGATGAAGATGTCGATCGCGATCAGCACGATGGACCAGAACGGGTAGTGAGGCAGCCAGACGAAGTTGGCGAGCATACTCAGACCCGCGAGCACGACGCCGACCGCGCGAGCCCACACCGCTCCGGTGAAAAGCGCGGCGCCGGCGAGGGCGACGACGACTCCAAGAATGACGTGGATCCAGCCCCAGCCGGTCGAGCTGTAGGAGAACGTGTAGGCCGGACCGACGATGACGGCGTCCGCGTTGATGGCCGAGATGCCCTCGAAGACAGCCATCACCCCACCGAAGATCATCAAAACGGCGGCCAGGACGGTCCAGCCGGTGACGAGCCCGCTCGGCCCTCCCCGGGCGGTGCCGTTCGTCGGAGGTCCGCTGATGTTGCTGCCCATGGCAGGCTCCTCTCCGGACGGAAGGTTTTGGCGACGGGCCATGTGACCGGGCCCGGATCGACAGTCTCCGAATCCAGCCTGTCACCGGAGAAGCCGGTGGGCATTCTGCGGAGTCGCTGCTGAGCGGCGTCACGCGTCTGACGTTCGCCCGGCTTGGCGCCGCGAGGCACTGATCCTTCGCCAGATGGCGCGCTGGAGCCGCAGGACGAGGACACCCATCACCACCAGGACGACGATGTTGAGCAGCAGTTGGAGGAACGAGCCCCAGGCCTCGTGATAGCTGCCGAACGCGCAGGAGACCGCCAGGTCGGAGGCGGCGGGGATGGTGGTCACCGAGATGAAGACGCCGAGCAGCGCGCTCGTCCTCGCCTCGGTGAGGGAGACGATTCCGACGATGCCGGCCAGGACGGCGACGACGACCGAGAAGAAGTTGGGTGTGTCGATCAGGTTGGAGACGGGCCGGATGCCCAGGGTGAACGCCTTCGGCTGGAGCCCCAGCCCGCGGATCAGCAGGGCGAAGGCGAACGTGGTCACGATGGCCAGCGCGAATCCCAGGGTCAGGGCCCGTACACCCCGCCGTACGCTTCGCCGCACGCCGCGGTCGAGGCCGAGCGCGATGGCGGTGATGGCCCCGTACTCCGGTCCGACCACCATCGCGGCGACGATCAGGATCTGGGAGTTGGTGAGGATCCCGACCGCGCCGATGAGGCCGGCGATGACGAGGTAGACGTAGAAGCTCGGCAGGTACGTCCCCTCGGCGCGGATCCGCGCCTCGACCGCCGCCCAGAGGGGCGCGTGGGCGAGCGCCCCGAGCTGGCCGGTCTCGGCCGCCGCGGCCCGTGCGGAGAACGCCATGTCGACCGGCTCGACCACGATCGAGCCGTGCCGGTCGAGGTGCAGTTCCCGCAGGCCGCGGAGCACGTCGTTGGCCGCGCCCTTCAGGATGTCGCACTGGATCGCGTCGCCGTCGGGGTTGCGGGCCAGGCCGCGCTGGACCACAAGGTTGAAGACGTACCGGTCGTCGGCCAGCAGGTCGACGATCCGGTCGGTGAGCTCCGCCGGGCTCACCGCGCGGACATGGATCATGTCCATCCAGGCCTCCACCGCTCCAGGTCGCCATGGGGTCCGGGCGGGCCCGCCGGTCCCATCGAGCGCACAGGCGGAACATATCGGACAGTGGCAACAGAAGGACTTTTATCGGACGGAGTCCGGCAGACCTTCGGAGAAACGCCATGGAGCGCTACCCACTCATCGCGGACCACGGCCTCGTGGGCGACCTGCAGACCACGGCCCTGGTCTCGGCGGAAGGCGTCGTGGACTGGTTCGCGGCCCCGAGATTCGACTCGCCGAGCGTGTTCGCCGCGTTACTGGACCATGAGCGGGGCGGCTACTTCCGCCTGTCGCCGGAGCACCCCGAGGACACCCGCAAACAGCTGTACTACCCGGACACGGCGGTGCTGGTCACCCGCTTCATGTCGCCGGACGGGGTCGGCGAGGTGGTGGACTGGATGCCGCCGGACCGCACCAACCGCGCCACCGACCGGCACACCCTGACGAGGCTGGTGCGGGCGGTGCGCGGCACTGTCCGCTTCACGATGGAGTGCCGGCCGCGGTTCGACTACGGGCGGGCCGCGCACGAGCTCCGGCTGGGCCCCGAGGGCGCCTCCTTCCGCGCGCCGGGCATGGCCGCGCACCTGCGGGCCACCTTCCCGCTGGAACGGGACGGCGACGACGTCCGCGGCGAGGTGGTCCTGAACGCGGGCGAGTACGCCGGGGCCGTGCTGACCGTCTGCGGACCGGACGGCGAGGTGCCCGGGCTGCTCGACCTCGAGGCGGTCAAGGCGGAGGAGTGGGAGGTCGTCGACTTCTGGCAGGGCTGGGTGCGCACCTCCCACTACCGGGGCCGCTGGCCGGACATGGTGAACCGCTCGGCCATCACCCTCAAGCTGCTCACGTACTCGCCCACGGGCGCGCCGATCGCCGCCGCCACCATGGGCCTGCCCGAACAGGTCGGCGGTGAGCGCAACTGGGACTACCGCTACACCTGGGTCCGCGACGGCTCGCTGTCGGTCCGGGCACTGTTGGACCTCGGGTTCGTCGAGGAGGCGGCCAGGTTCACCAACTGGCTCGGCAACCGGATGCGTGATCGCGCGGACCTCCCGGGGGAACGCCTGCAGATCATGTACCGGGTCGACGGCGACCCGGAGCTCAGCGAGGAGATCCTGGAACACTTCGAGGGCTACCGCGGCTCCTACCCGGTACGCGCCGGGAACGCCGCCGCCGACCAGCTCCAGCTCGACATCTACGGCGAGGTGATGTACGCGCTCGCGGAGGGCAACGAGCTGGGCGCGCAGTCCGGTTACCACGGCTGGAAGGGGCTCGCCCGGACCGTCGACTGGCTGGCCGACTCCTGGGACCGGCCCGACGAGGGCATCTGGGAGACCCGCGGCGGGCGGCAGAACTTCACCTACAGCCGGGTGATGTGCTGGGTCGCCCTCGACCGCGCCATTCACCTGGCGCACGAGTACAGCCGGCCCGCCGACACCGCCCGCTGGACGACGGCCCGCGACGCCATCCTCGAACAGGTCATGGAACAGGGCTGGAGCGAGACCGAACAGGCGCTCGTCCAGCACTACGACGGCGACGTCCTGGACGCCTCGCTGCTGGTCGTCCCGCGGGTCCGCTTCCTGGCACCGAAGAGTCCGGGCTGGCTGAACACCCTGGACGCGATGGAGCGCAAGCTGGTCTCGGACAGCCTGGTCTACCGCTACGACCCGGCCGCTTCGCCGGACGGCCTGCGCGGCTCGGAGGGCACGTTCAGCCTGTGCACGTTCCTGTACGTGGACGCGCTGGCCAGGGCCGGGCGGCTGCGGCAGGCGCGCTACACCTTCGAGAAGATGCACACCTACGCCAACCACGTCGGCCTGTTCGCCGAGGAGATCGGGCCGAGCGGTGAGCAGCTCGGCAACTTCCCGCAGGCGTTCACCCACCTCGCGCTGATCATGGCCGCCACCACGCTCGACGAAGCACTCGACGAGCGGCAGCGGCGCGGATGACCGTGCGACAGACCGGGCTGAGCGCAGCCGAGTTCGGCGAGCTGTACCGGACGCTGCGCTCCCGCTCGGCCTGGGCCGCCGGTGAGCAGGGTGCGCTGGCCGCGCTCACCCCCGCGCGGGTGGCGGCCGCCGCGGGCGAGGTGCGGACCGGCCGGACGGTCGGTCTCGCCGCGCCCGTGGAGACCGGGCCGGGACCGGACAACCCCGAGCCGGCGCAGCACCGGATGACGGCGGTGCCGGACGGCCGGTCGGGCGGGCTCGACTTCGCGATGGACCGCTTCGCCATGAACGTGCACGGTGACGCCGACAGTCACCTCGACGCCCTGTGCCACGTGGTCTACGACGGCACGCTGCACGGCGGCGTTCCGGCGGACGGCGTCACGGCGTCCGGAGCCGCGGCGCTGTCGGTCGAGGTGGCCCGGGACGGGATCGTCGGCCGCGGCGTGCTGCTCGACATCCCGAGACTGCGCGGCGTGCCGTGGCTGGAGCCGGGCGACCACGTCACCGAGGACGACCTGGCGGCGGCCGAGGCCGCCCAGGACGTCCGGGTGGGGGAGGGCGACCTGCTGCTCGTCCGGGTGGGCCATCGCAGGCGCCGCGCCGAGCTCGGGGCGTGGCCCTCGGCGCGGGCGCGCGCCGGGCTGCATCCGTCCGCGCTGGAGTTCCTGGCGGACCGCCGGGTCTGCCTGCTCGGCGGCGACGGGAACAATGACACCGCGCCGAGCTCGACGGAGGGTGTCGACTTCCCGGTGCACGTCCTGGCTGTGCACGCGATGGGGCTGCACCTGCTGGACTACCTGCAGTTCGAGGAGTTGGCGCCGCTGTGCGCGCAGGAGCGGCGGTGGTCGTTCCTGTGCGTGGTCGCCCCGCTCCGGCTGCCGGGCGCCACCGGCTCCCCGGTCAACCCGATCGCCGTGCTGTGAGGCTACTCGGCGGAGGTGCGGAAGTCCTCGGTGGCCAGCCGTAGTCGGAAGACGTGGTACGTCCAGCCCCGGTAGGCGAGGACGACCGGCAGCAGGACGGCCGCCACCACGGTCATCACCGTCAGCGCGTAGTGGCCCGACGCGGTGTTCTGCACGGTCAGGCCGAACGCGGAGCCGGTGCTCGACACCATGACCCGGGGGTAGAGCTCGACGAAGAGCGAGACCACCGTCGTGGCCATCCCGAACGTGGTGGTGGCGAAGGCCCATCCCTCGTGTCCCGCACTGATCAGCCCGGCGGCGGAGTTCGCCGGTGGTCCTGAGCGCGATGAAGGTCGACCCGTGCAGGACGCACAGCGCGACGAGGGTGATCCCGGTGAAGACCCCGTAGCCCGTGAACAGGTCGGCGAAGGACCCGGTGTACTCCTGGTCGGCGCCGATCGGCAGACCGTGCAGCAGGTCGCCCAGGGCGCCGAGCTGCCGGCCTCCTGAGCAAAGGTGCAGGTCAGGTGTGGTGTCGGCGAATCGGGTTCACCGAGTGGGCTGCCGCCCGTTCGGTGCGGCGGGATCCCGGGTCAGGGCCTGCCGGTCGGCACGACGTTCTCCAGTGGCTCCCCGGCCCGATAGCGCAGCACCTGGGTACGGATCAGCCGCAGTGCCCGGGGCAGGAACGCCGTGCTGTTGCCCCCGACATGAGGGCTGATCAGGGTGTTCGGGGTGTGCCAGAGCGGGTGCCCCGGGGGGAGCGGCTCCGGGTCGGTGACATCGAGGGCCGCGCACAGCCGGCCGGCCCCGAGTTCGGCGACCAGCGCGTCGGTGTCGACCACCGGGCCCCGGGCCACGTTCACCAGCAGCGCGCCGTCCCGCATCCGGGCCAGGAAGTGTGCGTCGACCAGGCCCCGGGTGTCCGGGGTGAGCGGAACGGTGAGCATCACGACGTCGGAGCGAGGCAGGAGCTCTGGAAGGTCGACGAGCGCGTGGACGGCGCCGCGCGCGGTCGTGCGCGCGCTGCGGGCCACCCGCAGCACCTCGCAGCCGAAGGGCGCCAGCCGGTCCTCGACGGCCGCGGCGATGGAGCCGTAACCCACGAGCAGCACCGTCCGGTCGGCCAGGGCCGGGCGGAGGCCGCTGCGCCACTCCTCCGCGTCCTGGGCGCGGACGAAGTCGGGGATGCCGCGGAGCGAGGCGAGGGCCAGGGTCACGGCGAGTTCGGCGGTGCTGGCGTCGTGCACCCCTCTGGCATTGCACAGCACGGCCCCGGCGGGAACGTGGGGGAGGAGGCCGTCGACCCCGGCGGAGAGGGACTGGACGACCCGCAGCCGCGGCAGGCGGGAGAGCAGCGGTGCGGCGACCTCCCCGAAGGTGTACGGGACGACGAAGAACTCCACCCCGGCCAGACGGTCGGCGCCGGGCGGAGCGCCGGTACCGTCCCACACCATGACGGGCAGGCCCTCGGGCAGCCCGCCGATCAGTGCGGGCGGGTACGGCAGCAGGAAGCCGGCGGCGCTCGGACCGGTGCCATCGTTCACTGGGCTCATGGGCTGAATCTAAGGCCGGGAGGAATGTCATGGCAGGAACCACTCGGGCACCCACGGTCGTCGTGGTCATGGGCGTCTCCGGATCGGGAAAGTCCACCGTGGGCCGACTGCTCGCAGAGCGGCTCGCGGTGCCCTTCGTCGAGGCGGACGACCTCCATCCGGCCGCCAACCGCGCCAAGATGGCCGCCGGCCACCCGCTCGACGACGAGGACCGCCGGCCGTGGTTGCAGTCCCTCGCCGACTGGATCCGGGAGGCGACCGACACCGGCCGCGGCGGGGTGATGGCGTGCTCGGCCCTCAAGCGCGCGTACCGGGACCAGTTCCGCCGGGCCGGCGCGGGTGTGTGGTTCCTGCACCTCACGCTCGACGAGGAGATCGCCGAGCCGCGGGTCGCCGGACGGGTGGGGCACTTCATGCCCGCGCGACTGGTCGGCTCCCAGTACGACACCCTGGAACCCCTGCGGCCGGACGAGCCCGGTCTGGCCGTCGACGCGTCGGCCGACCCCCTGGCGATCGTCGAGCAGGCATCCAGAGCCGTGCGGGCGACCGGGTGAACCCGGTCGTGTTCGGCGTCCGCCCGGTCGCCGTCACCGGATGTGCCCGATACCTTCCACTCTGGCACTGAATGTCCGATGGCCCCACTGGCGCGAAGGACGGGACACCGCGTGGCCGACGACCAGCACTACGACGTCATCGTGATCGGCACCGGCGCGGGCGGCGGCACGCTCGCCCACCGGCTCGCCCCCTCCGGCAAACGGATCCTGATCCTGGAACGCGGGGACTACCTGCCGAGGGAACGGGACAACTGGGACTCCACCGCGGTGTTCGTCAAGGGCAGGTATCGCGCCCCCGAGTTCTGGTACGACAAGCACGGTGACCGGTTCCCGCCCGAGGTGAACTACTACGTGGGCGGCAACACCAAGTTCTACGGTGCCGCGCTGTTCCGGCTGCGCCCCGAGGACTTCGGCGAGCTCCGCCACCACGACGGGATCTCACCCGCCTGGCCGATCCGCTACGAGGACCTGGAGCCGTACTACACGCAGGCCGAGCACCTCTACCTGGTCCACGGACGGCACGGTGAGGACCCCACCGAGGGGACGGCCAGCGCCCAGTACGCCCACCCGCCGGTGGAGCACGAACCCCGCATCCAGCAGCTCAGCGACGACCTGGAGAAGAAGGGGCTGCACCCCTTCCACCTGCCGATCGGGGTGGACCTCACCCAGGACGGCGACGGCAGGCCCACCCGCACCAGCGCCTGCATCCGCTGCGACCGGGTGGACGGCTTCCCGTGCCTGCTGGGCGCCAAGTCCGACGCACAGGTCATCTGCGTCGACCCAGCCCTGGAACACCACAACGTGTCGATGGTGACCGGCGCGAACGTGCGGCGTCTGGAGACCGACCCGACCGGACGCACCGTCACCGGCGTCGTCGCCGAGCTCGCCGACGGGACCACCACCGTCTTCCGCGCGGACCTGGTGGTGGTCGCCTGCGGCGCCGTCAACTCCGCCGCGCTGCTGCTCCGGTCGGCGAACGACAAGCACCCGCGCGGCCTGGCCAACAGCTCGGACGTGGTGGGCCGCCACTACATGCGCCACAACAACCTGGCGCTGATGGCGATCTCCAAGGAGCCCAACCCCACCCGCTTCCAGAAGACCCTCGCCCTGCACGACTGGTACCTGGGCGCCGACGACTGGGACTACCCGCTCGGCGGCATCCAGATGCTCGGCAAGTCCGACACCGACCAGATCCACGGCGAGGCGCCGCGCTGGGCCGGCGCGGTCACGCCCGACCTGCCGTTCGAGATGCTGGCGCACCACTCGGTCGACTTCTGGCTCTGCGGGGAGGACCTCCCGCTGGCCGAGAGCCGGGTCACCCTCGACCGCGCCGGCGACATCCACCTGGCCCTCGACGAGAAGAACAACATTGCCGGGCTGAAGCGCCTTCAGCACAAGCTCCAAGGCATGCTCGGCCACCTGGGCATGCACGAGCACCACCTGCTGCCGCACAGCATCTACCTGCACAAGGGCATGCCCATCGGCGCCACCGCCCACCAGGCCGGCACCGTGCGCTTCGGCGACGACCCCCGCAGCTCCGCCCTCGACGTGGACTGCAAGGCCCACGACCTCGACAACCTCTACGTCGTGGACACCAGCTTCTTCCCCAGCATCGGCGCGGTGAACCCGTCACTGACCGCCATCGCGAACGCCCTCCGGGTCGGCGACCTCATCGCCGCCCGACTGAAGTAGAGCAGGAGAGAACGAGATGGCGACCGATCGGATGGACGCGCTGGTGATCTTCGGCGCGACCGGTGACCTGGCCAAACTGGAGACCTTCCCGGCCCTGGTCGGCCTGGTCGAGCGCGGGGTGCTCGACGTTCCCGTCGTCGGGGTGGCCAAGAGCGGCTGGGGCCTCGACCAGTTCCGCGACTACGCGGTGGCCTCGCTGCGCCTCAACGGCATGGACCCGGACGCCGCCGCCGCGCAGAAGATGCTCCGGCTGCTGCGGTACGTCGACGGCGACCTCGACGACGACGCCACCTACACGGCGATGTCCGAGGCCATGGGCCCCGGCGGCAACGCGCTGTTCTACCTGGAGGTGCCGCCCCCGCTGTTCGGGCGCATCGCCAAGGGCATCGCCACGGCCGGCCGCGCCAAGGGCGCCCGGGTGATGGTCGAGAAGCCGTTCGGGACCGACCTGGAGAGCGCCGGCCGGCTCAACGCCACCATGCACGAGTACTTCGCCGAGGACGCGATCTACCGCGTCGACCACTGGCTCGGCCTCGACCCTGTGGAGAACGTGCTGTTCGCCCGGTTCGCCAACTCGGTGGTCGAGCCGCTGCTCAACCGGACACACGTCGAGAGCATCCAGATCACCATGGCCGAGGCCTTCGACGTCTCCGACCGCGGGCGCTTCTACGACCGCACCGGCGCGATCCGCGACGTGGTGCAGAACCACATGCTCCAGGTCCTGGCCAGCGTCCTCGCCGACCCGCCCTCCGGACGCGGACTCTCCTCGTGGCGGGACGCGAAGGCGCAGCTGGTGTCCTCGCTGCGCCCGCTCACGCCCGAGCACACCGTGCGCGGTCAGTACGAGGGTTACCAGCAGGTGCCCGGGGTCGCGTCGGGGTCGACCGTGGAGACCTTCGCCGCCGTCCGGCTCGCCTCCGACTCCTGGCGCTGGGCGGACGTGCCGATCGTCATCCGGGCCGGCAAGTGCCTGCCGGTCACCGCCACCGAGGTCCACATCAAGTTCCGTGCCGCGCCCCACGACGTCTTCGGCCTCCGGCCCGTCCCGGCCTCCAACGCCCTGAGGTTCCGGGTCTGGCCGGAGACCCAGGTGTCGCTCACCCTCGCCGGCAAGCGGCCCGGCGCGGGCTGGGTGGCACAGCACGAGGAGCTCGCCTTCGCGCAGCAGCCGGGCGCGGACATGCGCCCGTACGACCGGCTCATCGGCGCCGCGCTCGACGGGGACCGCTGGCTGTTCGCCCGGCAGGACACCGTGGAGGCCGCCTGGCGGGTCGTCGACCCGGTGCTGGGGGACGCCGTCCCGGCGTATCCGTACGCCCGTGGCAGCTGGGGCCCCAAGGAGGCCGACGCACTGCTGCCCGCCGGCGACGCCTGGTACGACCCGGTCGCCTGACGCTCCGGGCTCAGCCCGGTTCGGCCTGTGCCCGGCCCGGTTCGGCCCGCCGGGCCGGGCCGAGCAGGACCAGGACGTCCCCCTCCTCCTCGTGTGGCGGGTGGCCCTCGACCACCGGGGCCAGCGAGCCGTCGGACCGGACCCGGAACAACAGGTCGTACCCGGCGGGGACTGGACCGGCACCGGACCTCGTCACGATGGGCGCCCCCTCGGCGTACCGGCCGGCCAGCGCCGGGCGGGCGAGGGAACCGCCGAAGAGGATGTCGCCGCCCGTGTACGGCGCCACCACTCCGTGGCTGTCGTGGGGCGGCCCCAGGCGGTAGACCCGGCCCTCGACGCTGCCCCGCAGGATCGTCGAGGCGAGCGCGTTGAAGTCGTCCTCGCCGGTGAGCAGCAGCACCGCCGTGATGCCTTCCAGTTCCGCGCCCTGCCCGGTGGCCGCGGCCAGCAACTCACCCGGTGCCAGTTCGAGTCCGGACTCCCGGATCCGCTCGCGCTCCGATTCGAGGCCGGCCCACATCAGTACGTCCAGGCCCGCCGACCGGAGGGCCCGGCCCAAGTCCACCACCCAGCGGGCGCCGCCGACCAGCAACGGCCGCGAGCGGGCGAGGCGCCTGACCTCCAGCAGCCTCGCGGCGGGCACCGCGGTGAAGCCGTAGACCGCCACCGTCGCGACGATGACCAGGAAGGTAGCGGGAAGGATCTTCGCGGCCCCACCGATGCCGTCCGCGACCAGGGTGGTGGAGAACGTCGAGGCCGTGGCGGCCGCGACGATGCCGCGCGGGGCCATCCAGCCGATGAAGGCGCGTTCGCCCCGCGCGAGATCCGTTCCGAGCGTGGACAGCGCCGCCACCAGCGGTCTGACGACGACGACCAGCACGGCGACCAGACCGAGCGTCGGGAGCGCGACGTCGGTGAGCGAGTCAGGGGTGATGGTCGCCGAGATGGAGATGAACAGCAGTCCGATGATCAGCTGGACCAGTGTCTCGAAGAACGGGTTGCGTGAAGGGACGTCGAAGGTCGGGAGATTGGCGACCGCCACACCCATGGCCACGGCAGCGATCAGCCCCGCGTCGTCGCGGAGCACATCGCAGACCGCCGCCGTGCCGATCACCGTGGCGAGCTGCACCGACGTGCCGAGCGGCTCGGGCAACCGGAGCCTGCCCAGCAGCAGCCACAGCACCGTCGTTCCGACCAGGCCGCCGGCGAGCCCGATCACGAAGCTCAGCAGCAGCTGGCCGATCCGCTCGCCGATGGTGTGGTGGGTGCTGGCGACGATCGAGTGGAAGACCAGGGCGCCCAGGATGCCGCCGATCGGGTCGATCAGCGAACCCTCCCAGGTGAGGATCCGCTGGAGCCGCTCCACCGGCCGGACGAAGTTGAGCAGCGGCCCGACCACGGTCGGGCCGCTGACCACGAGGATCGCGCCGAGCATCAGCGCGGCCCGGGAGGACATCCCGAGGAACTGCGCCGCGAGGAGAGCGGCGGAGAACCCAGTGACCACCACCCCGAGCAGGAGCAGCCTCACCACGACGCGCCGGTTGTGTCCCCGAAGGTGCTTCAGGTCCAGGCCGAGGCCCGCGTCGTAGAGGATCAGCGCCACCGAGAGCGACACCAGCGGGGAGAACGTCGCGCCCAGCAGACGGTCGGGGTCGATGTCGTCGGTCAGCGCACCCGCCGTGAACCCGACCGGGAGCAGGACGATCAGCGCGGGGATGCGCAGCCTCCTCGCCAGCACCTGGGAGCCGACCGCGAGCACGCCGGTGAGTCCCAGGCCCAGGAGGATCTCGTCGGTGGTCATGGATCCGCACTGTGCTGGCGCCGACCTGGCGAGTCAAGCAAGCACGGCCGTCGGACGCCGGTCAGCCTGCGGGAGCCTCGGTCGCGGGAGTTCCGGAACTCCGCGGGCATCCGGAAGTCGCCGTGTCGTACGGGTGGTCGACCGTGACCTCCGCATGTGCCGAATGCACCGGCCCTGGGCGCAGCGCACAGTTGAGGCTGCACGGCCGCTGTGGGCAGCGACGGCCGCGGCGCCCCCGGAGGTGGTGCAGGAGGGCGGGGATGTCGGCGCGGGCCTCGGCGAGGGCGCGGTCGACCTGGTCGAGTTGTTCGGTGATCAGCGATCGATGACAGGGTGTTCGACGGGCCGAGGGCCACGACCAGCGTTTCGGCCTGGTCCACGTCGACTTCGAGACGCAGCGGCGCACCCCGAGGGCGTCCTGCACCTGGTACCGCGACCTGATCGCCGCCCGTCGGGCAGGGCGTTCACGGTGGTCGGGACGTCCCGCGGGCCCCGATCCGTGACGGGGAGTGCCGCGCGTGAGCACTCCCCGTCACACCGGGTCGTTCCTGGGGCCCGCCGGGTGCCCGGCGTCGAGGGTTGCCGAACTGCGCGGCGTGCAACGGACGCCTCGACCAGCGGAAGCCCTCCGCGTGCCGGAGGGCTATGGTCGAATACATGGGAGAGCGACGGGTCGCACCCCTTGCACCCGACCTGGTCCTGACGACCGCCGGTGACTCGCGGGTCCTCACCCCGAGCCGCTCGTACCACGTCGGCCGCGACCCGGTCAGCGAGATTCCGCTCAGTGACCCCCGGGTGTCGTGGCACCACGCGGTGCTGCACCTCGGCGACGGGCACTGGATGTTGGACGATCTGGACAGCGACAACGGCACCTGGTCCGCGGGCCGCCGGATCTCACGCCTCGATCTCGGTGAGCTCGGCACCGAAAGCGTCATCCGGTTCGGCAGCCCCGGGGACGGCCCGGAGGTGGAGCTCACCGTGGCACCCGCACACCGGTCCGCCGTCCGGCGCCCCACCGCGCTGACTGCGATCACCGGCTCGTACCGGCCGCCCACCAGCATCCATCCGCTGGTCGCCCGCACCCTGCGGATCGGCCGCGCACCCGACAACGACCTGGTCCTGACCGATCTCGAGGTTTCCCTCCACCACGCCGAACTGCACACCACCGCCGACGACCGGTACGCGATCACCGACCTGCACAGCCACAACGGCACCTACCTCAACGGTCAACCGGTGGCGGAGGCCGTGATCGCTCCGGGAGACCTGCTGGGCATCGGCCACTCGGAGTTCTGCCTGGTCGACGGCGAACTCCAGGAGTTCGTCGACACCGGCGACATCACCCTGGACGTGGCCGACCTGGTGGTCACGGTCGATGGTGACCGGCTGCTCGACGAGGTCAGCTTTCCGGTCGGCCAGGACTGCCTGCTGGCGGTCACCGGTCCGAGCGGCTCGGGCAAGTCCACCCTGCTGAACGCGCTCACCGGGCTGCGCCCCGCCAACAGCGGCACGGTGCGCTACGACGGCCGCGACCTCTACCGTGACTACGCCGAACTGCGCCACCGGATCGGGCTGGTGCCGCAGGACGACATTCTGCACACCCAGCTGACCGTGCGGCGCGCCCTCGGCTACGCCGCCGAACTCCGCTTCCCCGGCGACACCGGGGAGGCCGAGCGGACCGCCCGGGTCGACGAGGTGATCGCCGAACTCGGCCTCGACAAGCGGGCCGACCTGGTGGTCGCCAGCCTCTCCGGCGGCCAGCGCAAACGGGTCAGCGTGGCGCTGGAACTGCTCACCAAGCCGTCGCTGCTCTTCCTGGACGAGCCGACCTCCGGGCTGGACCCGGGTATGGACCGCTCGGTGATGCAGATGCTGCGCAATCTGGCCGACGACGGTCGCACCGTCGTCGTGGTGACGCACAGCGTGCTGAGCCTCGAGTTCTGTGACCGTCTGCTGATGCTCGCCCCGGGCGGTCGCATCGCGTACTACGGGCCGCCCGGCGACGCACTGGACTACTTCGGGTGCTCACAGTGGCCGGAGGCGTTCGAGAACTTCGAGACCCAGGAGGACCGCGACTGGATGGGCGAGTACCGGGCTTCGCCCGAGTACCGCCGGTACATCGGCCCCATGGAGCGGACCCGCGCCCCGGTCGCGCCGTCCGGGCCCGCCGAGGCGGGCGGGGTGCCGCCCGCAGCGTCCGGGCAGCGCGGCCCGAGGTCCCCGCTGCCCGCGCGCCGCCCTGCCGGGCCGGTGCCGGCAAAGCCGCCGCCCCAGCCGCAGCGCTGGGACCGCCAGCTGAGCACCCTGGTGCGCCGCTACACCGCCGCGCTGGCCGCCGACCGCACCTTCGTAGTGATCATGATCGCGCTGCCGTTCGTGATGGGCGTGCTGGCCCGGGCCCTGGCCGGCGGCAAGTTCACCGACAGCAGTGCGTTCAGTGCGCTGTTGATCCTCTGCGTCGGCGGGGTGCTCACCGGTGCCGCCAATGCGGTTCGCGAGCTGGTCAAGGAGCGGGTGATCTACCGGCGGGAGCGCGCCGTCGGGCTCTCCAGATCGGCGTACCTCTGCTCGAAGGTGGTGGTGCTCGGCACGGTCACGGTGGTTCAGGCCGTGGTGCTCACCATGGTCGCGTTGGCCGGAGTACGGCTCAGACCCCAGGGCGGCAGCGGGGTCTTCCTGCCGCCGCTCGCCGAGATCGTCATCGTGATGGCGTTGCTCTCCTTCGCCGGAATGATGCTGGGCCTCCTGGTCTCCGCGCTGGTCGGCAGGGAAGAGGCCACCATGCCGCTGCTGGTGCTGCTGGCCATCGTGCAGGTCGTCTTCACCGGTACCCAGCTGCGCCTGTACGGAGTGCCGGGACTCGAACAGCTCTCCTGGCTGGTGCCGTCCCGCTGGGCGATGGCAGCGATGGCAGCCACCGTTGATCTGGGCGCCATCTCGCCGGGAAACACCCTGGCGGCCGATCCGCTGTTCCGGCACAGCGCGGGTGTCTGGCTGGTGAGCACCGGGATGCTCCTGGTGCTCAGCCTCGCCTACGGCCTGGTGGTGTACTGGCTCCTGCGGCGGACCGAGCCCGCGGTCATGCGCCGGGCCCGGCAGGCCGGCTGACAGACCCGCTCGAGACGGAACAGGGGCTGCTCCGGTACGGCCGGACCCGGTCGCGCGCCTGCCCGCGGCGGACGGCTGCCGCAGCCACGATGGTCGCGCAACATTCGACAGGTGAAAGGGGCGGACGCCGGATGGTGTCGGACGAGGCCGTGATCGGTTGCCCGGGCGTGCTGGTGGTCGGTACGCGCGGAACCGCCGGCCCCGGCGAGGTCAAGGCCGAGATGGCGAAGATCGGCCTGATCGTCGACTCGCTCCAGATCCAGTCGATCGACGACGGTGACACCGGGTACATCGCCGCGATGTCGGCCCCGCACCGGGCGGCTATCCAGCGCCAGGCCCAGATCGGCCAGGGCATGACGATCCTGGACTCGGTCCGCCGGGGCCTGGGCGCACCGGAAGTCCGCGTCGACCAGGAGACCGGGCCGGCCGACCTCGAGTGACGGGAACGACCTCGGCCGTGCGGCGTCGGCTACGACGCTCCGCACGCGGCCAGGGCGGTTCGCGCCAGTGCGCGCAGCCAGGTGTGGGCGCTGTCGGTGTCGTAGCGCTGGTGCCATGACAGGTACACCGGTGCCGAGGGGAGGGCGAGCGGCAGGGGGAGTACGGTCAGGCCGAGGTCGGCGGCCGCGGTGCGGGCGGTGATTTCGGGGACGGTGATCAGGAGGTCGGTGCCGCGCGCGAACTCCAGCGCGGCTGCTTCCGTGGGGACGGCCGCCACCACGCGGCGGGTGAGGCCGAGCCGAGCGAGGGCGTCGTCGACGGCGTTGCCGAGGTTTCCGCGTCGCGAGACGGTGACGTGTTCGGCGGCGGCGTACTGCTGAGCGGTGACGGTTCGGGTGCAGGTGAGGGGGTGTCCCTGCCGCACGACGGCGACGAGACGGGTCTCGCCCACGCGCTCGGCGCGGATGTCGGGTGCGCTCGGGCGGTTGGCGTTCGCCTCCAGATCGACCTCGCCGCGCCGCAGTCCGGGGGTGTCGGTGCTCGATTCCGCGACGAAGCGCAGTCGCACGCCCGGCGCCTGTCCGCGTACGGCCGCGAGCAGCGCGGGCCCGCCGAGGGCGACCAGGGAATCGTGCCAGCGGAGGGTGAAGGTGCGTTCCAGCGTCGCCGGATCGAGTTCACGGCTTGGTGCCAGCACGCCCCGGACCTGGTGCAGCAGCTCGTGCACCTGTTCCCGGACGGCGATCGCGTAGGGCGTCGGGGTCATGGTGCGGCCGGTGCGCACCAGGATCTGGTCCCCGGTCGTGCGCCGGATCCGGCCCAGACTGCGGCTCATCGCGGGGGCGGTGACGTGCAGGCGTTCGGCCGCCCCGGCCACGCTGCCTTCCTCCAGCAGCGCGTCGAGCGCGGTGAGCAGATTCAGATCCAATTGCACGGGAGTCATCCCAGACGTGCTTGACATGCAGTTGAGGTTAATGGATGGGGTGGATAGCGTCGTCACCACGGCGCAGGACGGAACGCACGGCCTGGCCCGACATCCTCCTCAACACCCCTTGCCCGGACGGGAGTACCCCCATGTTCGAAACTCTTCAGACCACTGGCGCCACCCTCTCCGACGCCGACCTGCTCGACCGGACCGCGGCCGCCGTGCGGGAGGCCGGATCGGCCCTGCGCGAGCGCTTCGGCGAGGTGGTCCCCTACCGGACCCGCGAAGAGCTGATGAGCGCGCTCGCCGCCAACGACGACACCGCCCTCGGCATCCTGCGCCCCCGCCTCACGAGCCTGCGCCCGGACGCCGGCTGGGTGGAGGACGAGCTGGACGGCGGGGCGCTGCCGCCCGGCGAGTGGTGGGTCGTGGATCCGGCCGAGGGCAACGTCAACCACCTGCACGCCCTGCCGGAGTGGGCGGTGACCGCCACCCTCGTGCGCGACAACCAGCCGGTGCTCACCGCGGTCCACCTGCCGCTGACCGGCGAGACCTACACCGCGCTCACCGGCGCGGGCGCCCACCTCGACGGCCGACCCCTGCACGTCTCCCCGACCGCGGACCTCGGCCTGAGCATCGTGGCCACCAGCCAGGCCCGGCCCGACGAGGACGAGGACGTCGTCCGGCGCGTCGGCTCCTCGATCACCGCGATGCTCTTCGACGCACTCGTCGTCCGCGTCGCCGTACCCGCGACCCTGCACCTGCTGAACGTGGCCGCCGGCCGGCTCGACGCCTTCTGGCAGTTCGCCGGCGCCCGCGCGGACCTGCTGCCCGGCGCACTCCTCGTCACCGAGGCCGGCGGACGGATCACCGACGCCGAGGGCCGCCCCTGGACCCCGCGGAGCGCCGGCTTCCTGGCCGCCGCGCCCGGCGTCCACGCCCAGGCCGTCGCCACCCTCGCACGCTGACCGAACACCACCCCACCCGCACACACGACAAGGGACACACGCTCATGACCACGATCGCCGTCCTCGGAAACGGCCGCGTCGGCGGCAACCTGGCCGCCGCCCTCACCCGTGCAGGGCACCAGGTGACCGTCGCGGACCGCACCCCGGGCGCCGCCGCCGACGCCGCCCGACGCGCCCGGATCGTCATCAACGCCACTCCCGGCGCCGGTTCGCTGGAACGGCTCGCCGCCCTGCGCGACGAACTGCGCGACACCCTCCTCGTCGACGTCTCCAACGCCACCACCGACGGACCGGACGGCCTGCCCGCCGACCTGCTCTACCCCGGTTCGAGCCTCGCCGAGCAACTCCAGGAGGCACTCCCCGAAACCCACGTCGTCAAGACCCTCAACACCATGCTCTTCCCGGTGATGACCGCCCCGGCCACGCTCAGCCGGCCGCCCACCGTGTTCCTCTCCGGCGACGACCCCCGGGCCAAGCGGACCGTCCGCGAACTCCTCACCGACCTCGGCTGGCAGGACGAATGGATCACCGACCTCGGCGGGATCCGCACCGCCCGCGCCACGGAGGCCGCGATCCTGTTCGTGCCCCCCGTGATCCGCTCCAGCGGGTTCGTGCCCTTCGCGATCTCGATCACCCGCTGACCCCGGACCGCGGCGCCCCGGCGACACAGCACCGGGCCATCGCCCGGCGCGTGGGAAGATCGGTTCCCCGACATCATCCGCACCGGAGCGGTCGGGGAAGCCGTCCGCATCGTCATCGAGGAGCAGCTGTGACCGAGCAGCCCGGCCCGCAGCAGCGCATCGCCGACACCATCCGACCGGCCATGCTCCACGGCCTGCAGGATGCCGAGCTGATCGGCGGCCCGGGCACCGAGCGCATCAACCAGTGGGTCGACTGGATCGCCGCAGTCGTCGCCGGCCAGGTCGTGCAGTCGATCGCGGCGGAACGCGACGCCTTCGCGGACCGGGTGGACACCCTCACGCACGTCGCCAGGCGCCACAAGGAGGGATACAAGGACGCGACCCGAGACGTGCAGCGACTTGAGGTCCGTATCGCCGAGCTGGAAGCGGAGCTGACGCAGCTTCGTGCCCTCGGTGCCGGGGCCCCCGGCCCGGGAGTGGAACCCGACGCGGCATCGGCGGACGGCAGGCCCGACCAGTCCCTCCGTGACGGGCTCCGCGCCGAGTGAGCTGTCGACTTCGGCCGGTCGTCAGTGCAGGTCGACCCGCGCGGGGGCGGGGGTGTCGTCGAGGAAGCCGCCCGACTGGTGCTGCCAGAGCTTCGCGTAGGCGCCCTCCGACGTGAGCAGTTCCTCGTGGGTGCCCTGCTCGACGATCCGGCCGCGGTCGAGGACGACGAGCCGGTCCATCTTGGCGACCGTGCTCAGCCGGTGTGCCACCACGAGGGCCGTCCGTCCCTCCATGAGCCGCCACAGTGCCTCCTGGACGAGGAGCTCGCTCTCCGAATCCAGGGCGCTGGTCGCCTCGTCGAGCAGCAGGATGGGCGCGTCGCGCAGAATCGCCCGGGCGAGGGCGACCCGCTGCCGCTGCCCGCCGGACAGCTTGACACCGCGCTCGCCGACCATGGTGTCGAAGCCGTGCGGCAGGGCGTCGGTGAACTCCGTGACGTGCGCCGCCTCGGCGGCGCGGCGGATCTCGGCATCGGTGGCGTCCGGCCGGGCGAACGCGAGGTTGTCCCGCAGCGTCCGGTGGAACATCGCGGGGTCCTGCGGCACGTAGGCGATCAGGCTGCGCAGGTCGGCCTGGCGCAGCCGGCTGATGTCCTGACCCCCGATCAGGATCCGGCCGGCGTCGATGTCCGTCATCCGCAGCAGCAGCCGGGTGAGGGTGGTCTTTCCGCCGCCGGAGCGGCCGACCAGGCCGAACCTCGCCCCGTCGGGCACCGCGAGGTCGAGGCCCCGGAAGATCGGGTCCGCGCCCGAGTGGGCGAAGTCCACCCGCTCGAAGCGGATGTCCGCGCCCCGCCGCAGCAGCGGCTCCGGCGACGGGGGATCGAGGACGGCGGGCGGGGTCAGCAGCAGTTCGGTGAACTGCGCGGCCTCCGTCAGCGAGCTCTCCAACCGGCGGTAGATCTGGTTGAAGTCGAACATGATCCGTGTCGCGTTGGTGTAGTACGTGAAGGCGACCACCGCCGCCTCCACGCCGTGTCGACCCCCGCCGAGCGTCACCGCCAGCAGCAGGCCGAGCACGTTGGTCAGCACCGACATCGGCGCGACCAGCGTGTCGATGCGCAGATTGCCGTAGTCCCACGAACGCAGGGAGAGCCGGCGCGACTCCGCGACGCGGGACCGGTGCTCGGCCGCCTCGCCCTCCTCGGCCGCGAACGCCCGGACCGTATCCATGTTCATCAGGCTGTCGGCGACATGGCCGGAAACCCGGGCGATCGCCTCCTCGCGCTGGTCGACCAGCGCCTGACGGCGGCGGATGAGCGGTGCCACGCACAGCGCCGTCAGCGCGATCATGGCCAGCAGCCCGACCACGAGGAGCGGTTCGTAGTGCCACAGCACCACCGAGCCGAAGAGCAGCGGCACGAAGTTGGCCACGACCGAGAACGTCAGCGTGTCGACGAACTCCTCGAAGCGGGAGGCGAAGCTCAGCACCCGTTTGGTCAGCGAGCCGGCGAAGTTGTCGTGGAAGAACGCCGCGTCCTTGGCGAACAGTTCGTCCATGCCGATCACGTACAGGTGCTCGATGCCGAGGGCGTCGAGGCGGTTCAGGCAGTGCAGGCCGACGCGCCACAGTGCCTCCCCGGCCAGCAGGGCACCGGCGAAGCCCAGGACGTACGGCAGCATCGAGCCGACGTCGACACCGTCATGGCCGGCGATCCGCCCGACGAGCTTCGCCACGGCCAGCGGCGCGAGATAGCCGATCCCGATGTTGCCCAACGCCGGCAGCAGCATGCCCGGCACCGTCAGGCGCGGGAGCCGGGCCAGCTCCCGTCCGTAGGAGCGAAGAGCGAGGAGTACCGGGCGCCTGCCCGGCGCCCCCCGGAGTGACTCGGACGATCCCATCCCGACCTCGTTGTGTCGTGCGGCGGCCCAGGGCCTGCCCCTCCTGAGAAGCGGAACGACGTGTGACGGACAGTCAGCGGGGAAGCGGAGAGGGCAGGAACCGTAGTTTCCCGCGACGGGGCCGCAGGAGTCCAAGCGTTTTCCCCGGTCGACGCCGTCGCTGTGCCGTACGGGTGGTCGGCCGTGAACTCCGCACGCGCCGGATGCGGCCGCCGCGGGCCGCGGCGCACAGTTGAGGACATGGACAGCGAACGGCGCTCGGCCGGCGGGCGGCTCCGGGAACGCACCCTGGTGCTGGTACCGGTGGCCCTCGTCGTGGTGCTCACCGCGGCGATCCTCGAGTCGCCCGCCTCGGCCCATCTCGGCCCGCTGCTCGTGATCGCTCCCGCGCTGACCCCGTCCTTCGCCGGGGCCCGGGTCACCGCCGCGGTCTGCGCGCTCACCGTCGCCGCCGGTTTCCTCATCGCCGTCCTGCGCGGCGGCGTGACCGCAGGCGACCACCCGGCACAGCTCGCCGCCCTCACCGCGCTGTCATTGATGATCGCGCTCTTCACAGCGGTCCGTGATCGCCGCAGTCGGCAGCTGGCCCGCGCCCAGTCGGTGGCCGAAGCCGCCCAGCGCGCACTGCTGCGCCCGATTCCCGAGCGGATCGGCGCCCTGCAGATCGCCACCATGTACCTGGCCGCGGAGTACGAGGCCCAGATCGGCGGTGACCTCTACACCGCGACCCGCACCCGCGACGGGGCGCGGATGATCATCGGCGACGTCCGGGGCAAGGGCCTGGCCGCCGTCGGCGAGTCCGCCCTGTTGATCAGCGCCTTTCGGCTCATCGCCGCACAGCACGCCACACTGCCGGGCCTCGCCCGCGAGCTGGACCGCAACGTCAGCCGGTACCTGCTCGACTTCGCCCAGACGGACCGCGAGAGCGCCGAGCACTTCGTCACAGCCCTGTTCCTCGACATCCCCGATGACGCCCCGTCGGCCCGCCTGACCAACTGCGGACACCCGCCACCGCTGCTCCTGCGCCACGATCACGTCGTCCCACTCGACGGCGCGGGTGCCGCACCGCCCCTGGGTCTCGGCACTCTCCTGGCGGACGACTACCCGGACGACACATTCCAGTTCGAGACCGGGGACACCCTCCTGCTCTACACTGACGGTGTGATCGAGGCACGTGACCGGGCCGGTATCTTCTACCCCCTGGCCGAACGGGTCGCCCGCTGGACCGGTTGCACGCCGGAGGCGCTGGTCAACCACATCCGCCGCGATCTGCTGGCCCATGCCGGCGGGCGCCTCGGGGACGACGCGGCCGTCGTGGCCGTCCGGCGCACGGCCGGACAGCCCGGCCACGGTCTTCACGGGCTGTTGTAGCCGGCCAGGACCGTGCGGGCCCCCGGAGCCACGGTGGTCAAGGCCTCCGGCAGGGAGTACCAGGAGTCCGAGCGGGCCACCTCCGCGACCGTCGGGGGCGGTGCCGAGCCGGGTGCGGCTGCGGGCAGGGCGTGGAGTCGGCGGTGTCCCGGCCGTGCGCGGGTCAGGGACGCCGCCGCAGCAGGGTGGCCGTGGGCCGGGGGATCCGGCTGATCACCGAGCCGATCAGGGTTCCGACGCTGACGCCGAACAGGGCCCCCACCGCGGCGAGGACGGCCTGCGCCCCGTTCCCGACCTCGATCTGCGCGGTGTTGAGCAGGCCGAAGGAGCCGGGCACCACGACCCAGAAGGCGGGGAGGTACAGCACCTGCCACGACGGGCCGCGTGGCAGCCAGTGCGCGACGGTGGCCGCGGCCGCGGCGGTGACCGCGCCGGCCAGGCCGCCGAGTGCCGCGCCGCTGGTGGAGGTCACCGGTACCTGGACGGCAGTGGTCGCCGCGATCACCGCGACGATCCACGGAATGGCCGGCGGCGGGGTGTTGACATTGATCACGAGCCCCGCCACGGCGAGCGCCAGGCCCAGACAGATCACCCACCAACTCGGCTCCACCACCCGGATGTTGGCCAACGCGGAGGCGGGAACCCCGGTGGCGGCAGCGGCACTCACCACGCCGGCGAGAAAGAGCGCCAGCTGCACGGAGCCGGACACCAGCCTGGCCGTCCCCGCACTGGCCGCACCCGCGGCGATCTCCGACAGCCCGGTCACCAGCAGCGCACCCGGCAGCAGGATCGCCAGGGTCGCGACGATCGTGCGCAGCGGGCCGTCCAGCAGCGAGGCCCGGGCAGCCCCGAGCACGAGAACGGACACCAGGAAGCCGGCGGTGACCGGCAGCAGCGGCCGCAGCAGCGGCAGCCGGCGGGCCGTCATGGTCAGGCCGACCACGATCAGCGAGCCGATCGCGGCGGCCAGGACGTTCGCCGCCACTGGTTGCAAGAAGAGGCAGAGCCCCACCCCGACCGGCAGTATCCCGAGGTCGGCGACCCAGGTGGGCCAGCGGGCCGGTGCCCGGCGGATCGCGTCGAGGTCGCGCAGCGCCCGGTGCCCGTCGAGTGCGCCCGCGCGCAGCCGGTGGACCAGGTCGAGGATGTCGGCGGTCTGCTCGAACCGCAGGGCCGGGCCGACGGGTTCGAGCACGGTTGCGTCGTCCGGGCCCAGTGCGAGGAAGAGCCCGGTGGTGAAGGCGGCGACCCGTACATCGGGCGCTCCCAGCGCCCTCCCGAGCCCGCGCAGCTCCTCCTCCACGTCGTGGACGGGCAGGCCGCCGCTCAGCAGGGCCGAGCCCAGTTCGAGCAGGAGGCGGCGGCGCGGGTCGGCCGGGGCGTCGGGACCGCGGTCCGGTGGGGGCATGCTGAACATGGCGCGTATGGTCGCATACCGGACGTTTGCCCCGCATACGGGTGCCGGGCCCTGTGCCGGGTCCGCTGTGCCGGTCGTGCGGACCCGAGGGCGTGGTTGCGTCCTCCGGGCGGTCTGCTTCGGTCTACTTGGCTTCGACTCGTCCGATCGGATCGGGGTCGGTTCCCAGCGCCTCGCACGCGGCCTGCCAGGCCGTGTCGCCGGGGTGGAGCCGGCTGCGGAGGTAAGCGGCGGTCAGCCGTCCGACGGCGGCGACCCGTTCGGGGTTCTCGTCGGTGGTCTCGGCGGCGTCGTATCCGGCGATCCCGCCGAGTCCGTGCTCCGCCCCGAACAGGGTGAGCAGGGACTTGGGGCCAGGGGCGAGGTTGTAGGGGTCGACATGCCAGTCCGGGCCCATGTCGGTGAAGTGCCGGGGGTCGTCCTTGTCGCCTGCCACGACCAGGGTGGGGGCGGTCATGGTGGAGAAGTCGACGGCCCCGATGATCGGCCACTGCTCGGCCATGGGCCCGTTGAGGACGTCGCCGCCCCTGCCGGGTGCGGCGAGCAGGACGCCCGCCTTGATCCGCGGCTCGACCAGGTGCACCACGTTCCCGGTGTCGGGGTCGTTGAGTCCGGCGCCCAGCAGAAGGGCCGCGGTGAAGCCGCCGAGGGAGTGTCCGGCGAGGGCGACCTTGGTGTGGTCGATCCGTCCCGCGAGCTGCGGGACGGTGCGCTCGATCACGTCGAGCCGGTCGAGTACGTGGCTCATGTCCTCGGCGCGGGAGCGCCAGAAGTCCGGTGCGCCGGGGGCGTCGGCGACCAGGTGGCTCAGGGTCCGGGAGGTGAGGTGGGTCGGCTGGACGACGACGAAGCCCTGTGCCGCCCAGGAGTTGGCGAGCGGCGCGTAGCCGTTCAGCGAGGAGAGGTTGTTCGAGGGGCCGTGGCCGTGGGAGAGCAGGATGACGGGAAGGCCGGTTCCGGACTCGGGAGTGGAGACGCGTACCTGGAGGTCCACGGGACGCCCGGGTACGGGCAGGACCACTGGGCTGTACGACAGGACGGGGACGGGTGTGGTGTGGGCGGATGCGCTCATGGCGAGCGGTTCTCCTTACTGCGGTGGGTGCCGCGGCCGGCCCCGGTCGGGGTGGCGGCGGGCAAGGGGCGGCTGAGCCCCGCTTCGGCTACCCTGAAGCGGAACGCTGTCCCGTTTATTATCCGGAACATCGTTCCGCTTTGTCAACGGGTGTCGGAGGGAGAACTGTGTCCAGCGAGAGCCCCACGGGGAGGGCGTCGGCCCGGAGCAAGCGGGCCGACGCGCTGCGCAACCAGCAGGCGCTGCTCGCGGCCGCCGCCGAGGTGTTCGTGGCTTCCGGCGTCGATGCGCCGATCCGCCAGATCGCGGCCAGGGCGGGTGTGGGGACGGGCACGATCTACCGACACTTCCCGACCCGGGCCGATCTCGTCACGGCCGTCTACCGCCACCAGATCGAGGAGTGCGCGGAAGCGGGCCCGGAGCTGCTGGCCGGCGCGGACTCCCCGTTCGTCGCACTGCGCCAGTGGATCGACCTGTTCGTCGACTTCCTGGTCACCAAACACGGACTGGCTGACGCCTTGCAGTCGGACAGCAGCGGCTTCGCCGCACTGCACGGCTACTTCCTCGACCGTCTGCTGCCGGTCTGCGCGCGGCTGCTCGACGCCGCGGTCGAGGCGGGCGAAATCAGGGCGGGCATCCATCCCTACGAACTGATGCGCGGCATCGGCAACCTGTGCATCGGAGGCGGAGACCCGCAGTACGAACCCCGGCGCCTGATCGAACTGCTCCTGTGCGGACTGCGGCGCCCCCGGTCGGAGTGACGCCGACGGCGACTGCCCGCCGAGGCCTCCTGCACCTGGTACCGCGATCCGATCGCCGCCCACCGGGGGTCTGTCCCCCGGGAGAGCTACGCGCAGGTGTCCCCTGGGAGGTGACGATTCCTGATCGCCGTCTCCGTAGCGTTCGGTTCAGCCGCGGCGCCCTGGCCGCGGACCGGACGAGGAACCGGGAACGGAACCGAAGAAGGAGTCGTCATGAAGCCGGTGTGGCAGATCCTGGCCGTGGGCCTGGCCGGTGCGGTCAGTGGTCAAGGCGCCGTCGCGGTCCAGGACAACCCGTGGCTCTCGCTCCTCGTGGGCGGCCTGTCGGCCGTGCTCCTGGTGCTCGTCTACCGCTGGGTCGTGGGGCGTACCGAGCGGCGCCCGGTCACGGAACTGGCCCGCGGGGGAGCGCCCGGGTCGCTCCTGCTGGGCCTGGTGATCGGGGTCGCGATGTTCGGGGTCGTCATCGCGAACATCTACGTCCTCGGGGACTACGAGGTCCACGGCTTCGGCTCGGCGACCGGGGCGATCGGGCTGGTCGGGTTCATGACGGGCGCCGCCGTCACGGAGGAGCTGATGTTCCGCGGCCTGCTCTTCCGACTCGTGGAGCGCGGCCTCGGAACGTACCTGGCGCTGGCCCTGTCCGGCACCGTGTTCGGCGCGGTCCACCTGCTCAACCAGGATGCCACCCTGCTCGGCGGTGTCGCCATCGCGATCGAGGCCGGCGGCATGCTCGCCGCCGCGTACGCCGCCACCCGCTCCCTGTGGCTGCCGATCGGGCTGCACTTCGGCTGGAACTTCGCGGAGTCCGGCATCTTCGGCACCGAGGTCTCGGGCAACGGCGCCACGCACGGACTGCTGGACGCCTCGACGTCGGGGGCCGCGTTGATCACCGGCGGCGAGTTCGGCCCGGAGGCCAGCGTGTACGCGACGCTGTTCGGCGCGCTGCTCATGGTCGTCTTCCTGCGGGTGGCCCGTCGGCGCGGCCGCATCGTCCCTCGGCGGCGTGCCGAGCGCGTCGACGCCCTCGCTACACTCGCCCGGTGATGAGCGTTCAGGGGGCCGGTCGGGTGTGGCGCCGACTTGACGTCACCCTCCGCGACCTCCCGCTCGGGGCACTGTTCCTGGTCGCGTCGTTCCTGCCGGGACTGCGCGGCCACGGGACGCAGGTCGGGGACCTTCCGACCCGCCCCTTCGACGCGCTCGCCGTCGTCGCCCTCGCGCTCGAATGCCTCCCCCTCGTGGTGCGCCGACGGTGGCCGGTCGTCTGCCTCGCGCTGGTGGCGTGCGGCTTCGCCCTCGACCAGCTGTACGGCTACCACTCGGCGGCCGGTACCGCCCTGCTCGTCGCGTTGATCAGTGCCGGCTCCCATCTGGAACAGCGTCGGCGCACCACCGTGGTCCTGCTGTCCGTGGCGTACGTGCCGCTGGCGATCGCGCTCGCCCGGCTCGGTTCGGGCGGCGAGACGGCGACGGGGTTCGTGACGTTCTACCTGACGCTCGCCCTGGCCTGGGGAGCCGGGGCGTGGCTGCGTTCCACCCGGGCCGCGGAGGCCGCACGCCGCGAACGTGTGGCCGTCGAGACCCGTAGCGCCGAACGCATCCGCATCGCCCGCGAGTTGCACGACGTGGTGACCCACCACGTGACCGCGATGGTCGTACAGGCCGAGGCCGCCCGCTACCTGACGGCCGCACCCGAGCGGCTGGAGCAGTCGCTGACCGCCGTCAGCGACACCGGCCGCCGCGCCCTCACCGACCTGCGTCACCTCCTGGACCTGCTCAACCCCGACCACGGCGTCGGCCCCGGCGTCGGCCCGCCGGAGACCACGCCGGCCAGGACACCGGCCGTCGGCAGGGTCCTCACGCTCGTCGAGCAGACCCGCCGGGCGGGACAGCCCGTGGACTTCACCGAGCGGGGCCCGCAGCCGGCATCCACCGGCGGCGCCGACCTCGTCGCCTACCGGGTGGTGCAGGAAGCACTGACCAACGCGCTCAAGTACGCTCACGGCAGCCGCACTTCCGTGCAGGTGCAGCACGGCGAGAGGGAGATCACCGTGGAGGTCAGCACGGACGGAACCGGCTCACGCGCCACGGCCGCAGCCGGCGGCGGCGGACGGGGCCTGGCGGGCCTGCGCGAGCGCGTCGACGTCCTGGGCGGCGACTTCAGCGCAGGCTCCGACCCGGACGGCGGCTTCACCGTCCGGGCACGCATCCCCGCCGACGGCACCTCGTGAGCGCACCGATCCGGGTCCTGGTCTGCGACGACCAGATGCTGGTCCGCACCGGCCTGGTCACCATCATCGGTGCCCAGCCCGACATGGAGGTGGCGGGCGAGTGCGGAGACGGACGGACCGGTGTCGACCTCGCCCGCAAGGTACGACCCGACGTCGTCGTGATGGACATCCGGATGCCGGTCCTCGACGGCCTCGAAGCCACCCGCCTGCTGGCCGGCGTCGGAGTTCCCCACCCCGTCAAAGTCCTCGTGGTGACCACGTTCAACCTGGACGAGTACGTCTACGAGGCACTGCGCGTCGGCGCCAGCGGCTTCCTCCTCAAGGACGCACCCGCGGACCGACTCCTCCACGGCATCCGGACCGTCGCCACCGGCGCGGCCCTCCTCGACCCCGACGTGACGCGCCGCCTCGTCGGACACTACGCCGCCCGGATCCGCCCCGCGGAGAAGACCCACCGGGACGTCCCGCTCACCCCTCGCGAGCTGGAAGTTCTCCGCCTCATCGCCGACGGTCTCTCCAACAGCGAGATCGCCGCAACCCTCGTCATCAGCCCTGAGACCGTCAAGACCTTCGTCTCCCGTATCCTCACCAAACTTCAACTCCGCGACCGCGTCCAGGCCGTCGTCTACGCCTACCGCCACGGCCTGGTCACCTGACCGGGCATTCCGTCCCCGGTCCGGAGGCGCAGGTTCCGCTGCGCGAGGGCCGGAATTCGCTCGCGCACGTGGCCCTGCCCGCCTCGGTGGGCACCGTCGGCCTCGTCTCCGGCCGTACCGCCGCTACCTGAACGCAGCCACCCCGCGGCTGCCGTGGTTGGGCGGGCCGCCGTGCGGGCTCAGGGTCCACGAGGGTGGAGGGTCGTGTCACCCACGCCCGGTGGCTCAGTACCAGAGGTCGGGGCTGAACTGGTAGTCGTAGTTGCTGCCGGGCTGCCAGTAGAAGCGGGCCTCGGCCTTGTAGTCGTGGCCCGGGGTCGGGTTGTTGAGGGTGTAAGTGCAGGAGCACTGGCCGGAGTGGCAGGAGAACGAGGTGGAGAGCGCCTGGCTGCTGGTGGTGTGGCCCCAGATGATGATCTGCTCGGTGCGGTTGTTGCTGGCGAAGTCGGTGGTCACCTGCGCCGACACCCGGCCGCCGCCTGCACTGATGCAGGTCTGCTTCCACCGCGGGTCGCCGCAGCCGCCGCCGCTCGATGCCGAAGCCGTCCCGGCGCCGGTCAGTGCGATTCCTCCGGGAGCACGGTGGTGGCCAGTCCCGGGACGACCCGGCGCGTCGAGCTCCGGGCAGTCCAGCCCCTCGGCGTGGACCGGGTGGACACCCTCACCCACCTCGCCAGGCGCAACAGGAGGGATACAAGGATGCGATCCGAGACGTGCAGCGACTCGAGGCCCGGGTCGCCGAGCTGGAAGCGGAGCTGACACGGCTGCGTGCACCCGGAACCGTGGCCTCCGGCCCGGAGGCGGAACCCGACGCGGGATCGGCCGCCGGCTAGCCTGCCCAGTCCCTCCGGGACCGGCTCCGCGCCAAGTACCCCGCGACCGCGGAGACTCTGGACCGCCGGGATGCCGAGGCCGATCCGAGCCGGAACACCGAGGGCTGCCCGCACGACCCGAACGACCTGCCGCACCCCTGGCGCCGCCCAGGACACAACGAGCCTGCGGCGCTGGGACTTCCCGGCTGCACAGACACGCGGCGCAGGACCTGAGGTGCCGACACCAATACGGTGATCCCGGCACGCGGGTATGACACTCCTCCGTTCGGTGGACGTCCCGCAGGGTCAGCAGCTGGAGCCGTGCGGGGCTTTCCCCGCGATCTGCCACCCGGTCGGCGACGAAAGCGCGAGCACTTCGTCACAGTCCGGGCGCGGTCCTCACGGGCTGTCGTAGTCGGCCAGGACCGTGAGGGACTCCGGAGCCACGGTGGTCAGGGCCTCCAGCAGGGAGGACCAGGAGCCCGAGCATGCCGCCTCCGCGACCATGCGCCTTCCCGACGGGGTGGGCCCGCACTTTGCCGCGAGGAGCGCGAGGGCGCGGATCCGGTGGTACCGCTCGGTGATGGTGCGGGCCACCTCGTGGGCCCGATCGAGCTGTCCGACCGCGGCGAGAGCGTTGACGACCTCCACCAGGGCCGAGGCCTGGAGCCCGTCGGGAGCGGTGCTGCGGGCGGCCGTGAGGGCGTGCCCGGCCTGTTCGCGTGCGGGACCGGTCAGACCGGCGGCGGCGAGCACCGTGGCCACCCGGGCGCGGGCTGCCGATTCGATCGCCCCTGCGGGCAGGGATCGGACGGCGTCCAGCACCTCGTCGACCAGGGTGAGCGCGACCCCGGGATGTCCTGATACGGCGAGCGCCTCGGCAACACGGGCGAGGGCGTCCGCGCGGTCGAAGGGCTCCGCCAAGTCGCGGGCGAGCGGCAGGGCGTGCCGGATTCCTCCGCTCCTCGCGAGCCTGCCTGCGAGCCGCCCCAGGCACGAGTGCTGCCGGTGGGGAACGAGGATGGTGGCGGCGATGTCCATGGCATGGTCGACATGCCCTGCGTCCACGAGTGCCTCGGCGATCTCCGCGGTGTACCAGGCCGTCAATCCGGCCCGGTCCCGTCCCCGCTGCGCGTCCACCAGCCTGTGGGCGAGGCCGAGTGCCCGGTCCGGCCGGCCGATCGCGACCAGCGCAACGGCGCTGTCGACCAGAGCACCCGTGGCGGACCAGGAGTCGGATGCCAGGGCGACGGCGCGCTCGACCAGCTCGATCGTCCGCTCGGTGTCGCCGATGTGCGCGGAGGCGAGGGCAGCCTGCGCGACAGACCGGCAGGACCGGCCCGTGCGGGGCGCGGCGAGCTCCTGGGTCGCGGCGGCATCCGCGATGGCGCGCGCCCGACTGGTCTCCCCGATGTCGACCAACGCCTTGACGAGACGGGAGCGGGCTGCGTGCGTCTGTGGAGACCTGGCGATGGCGCGCGCGGTGGCCCGCCGGGCGAGTTCCCGGGCCTCGCTGATCCGGCCATCCCGGGCGAGAGACCGGGCGACGTTGGCGAGGGCGTCGGCGTGGATCGCGGCGTCGCTGATGGTGAGGGCGAGCGCGATGGCATCCTCGGTGCGGCCGGTGCCGGCGAGCAGGTCGGCGGCGGTGGCCAGCAGCCGATCGGATGCCGGATCCGGTGCGCCCTTCCGAGTGGCGGCGACGACCTCCCCGAGCAGGCGGTCGGCTTCCCCTGGGCGCTCGTCCTCGTGCAGGGCTGCGATGATCTCGGGCAGGACGCGTGCCTGTTGATCGGGATCGGCGATGGTGTCGAAGACCTCGATCGCCCGCGCGGTGTGCCCGGTCCACGCCAGCCCTGCGCTGACGTCGGCCAGTGCCTCGGCGAGCCGCAGCGGATCGGTGAGGCCGTGGGCGAGCTCCAGGGCCTGCTCCGCGTCTCCGATCGTGGCGAGGGAACCGGCGAGCTCGACGACCTCCAGCTCGCTGAGCCGGTACGGGTCGTCCCGGGGATCGGTGGGAGCGACGTGGCGGTGGAAGAGGTCCAGGGCCTCCCGCGAACCGTAGGTCGCGGCGATGAAGGCCAGCTCCTTGCGGCGGACCGACGGCAGTCGGACGGCCTTCGCGATGGCCACCGCCCGGCTGAGGAGCGCGTCGGCCCGCACGTCGTCCCCGGCGAGGGCGGCCACGTCCGCAAGCTCCGCGAACACCCGGTAGCGGTCGGGGGCGGGCTGGTTGCGGGCGTCGTCGTAGGCGTCCCCGGCGACGTCGAGTGCCTGGTCCCAGAGGCCGGTCTCCAGGAGGGCGCGAGCGATGGCGGTGCGGGCCCGGGCCCGCCTGCGCCAGTCGGGGATCGAGCGCGCCAACTCGGCGGCCTCGGTGCCGAGTTCTGCCGCCGCGCGAGCGTGATCCCGGCCGGCCACGGCGTGGGCGAGGGCGCCGACGACGGTGGTGAGCGCGCCGGTTCGCCGTTCGAGGTCGGCGAACGACCTGGCGAGATTCGCGGCGCGTTCGGTCTCTCCCAGCTCGGCCCACAGCGAGATCAGACTGGCGGGCGTTCTCCCGTTGCGGCTGTGCAGGTCCTCCCGGTGGTCGGCCAGGACCAGCATGGCGTCCAGATCGACCGGTTCGCAGGTGAGCAGCAGATCCTGTGCCGCGGTGATCTCGGCGAGCGATGCGAGGTCGCTGCCGGACAGCTCGAGCAGCCGGTCCTGCCGGTCCCGATCGGCGACCAGGCGGACCAGCCGATCCGACTCACGGGTTTCGCCGAGCAGCTGCGGGTAGCCCCGCAGCAGGTACTCCGGAGTCCCCACCGGCCAGGTCAGTTCGCGATACCGGTCCGCCCAGGAGTGCAGGCGCTCCCGGTAGGCGGCCAGCTCGCCGCCCAGGAAGCGCACCGCCGTCCGCTGGAGCTCCTCGTGGCCCAGGAGATACACCTCTGGCCCGGATCCACCCCAGTGCGGGCCCTGGGTGACGAAGGTGCGGCCGGCAACCGAGCCGAGGTGCCGCCGAACCCGCCACCCGGGGAAGTCGGCGAGCTCGGCGAGGTCGTGGCTGCTCAGCCCGCCGCCCGCAGCGGTGAGCAGCCCCAGCAGGTGGTGTTCCGGCCCGTCCGCCTCCAGCAGGCGAAGGAGCTCGCGTTCCATGTGGTCACGGGCGGCGGTGGCGTGCGGGGAGGTCGCCAGTACGCGGGAGCAGCCGGCGCCGCGCAGGGGGTGGTGTTCGGGGACGTCCTCGGGGACGGGCGGGTTGGGACGGCCGGCGACCAGGACCCGCATCCCGGCAGGTGGTTCGGCGGGCAGCAGGGCGGCGATGCTGTGGCTCTCGGGGCCGGAGGTCACACCCCGGTCCTCGTCCAGCCCGTCGACCAGCAGGACCAACCGCTCACCGCGGTCGGCGGACCGTCGGGCCGCCCGGTCCAGGGCGTGCAGGAGTTGCTCGTCCCGGGCGTGCTCGGTGACCAGGGGCTCCTGCTCGCCGAGGAGTTCGCTCAGCTGACGCTGGACCACGTCGCAGAACGCCGCCCGGTCACTCTGGCCGGCGAGACGAGCGGTGACGAAGAAGGCCACCACCCGTACGCCTGCCGGAGGATGCAGCGCGAACTGCGCCATCAGCGCCGTCTTGCCGACCCACGCGGGCGCCAGCCAGCGGAAGTAGTCGGGCCCGTCCTCGGCGGTGCAGAAGCGGGCCATCTCGGCGAGCTCGTCCTGCCGGCCCGAGAAGTGCGGCGAGCCCAGTCTCCGGATCTGATGGAGGTAGCCCGAGCGCGCGACGGCGGGCGCCGAAACCTTCACGTTGATCTGGAGGTTCCCGTCCCCGATCTGGACGCCCTCCGCCGCGCGGGCGTCCACCCGCGTGGGTGAGTCCCCCGAGCCCGTGCTCAACGCCGTGACTACCGCTCAGTTGAAGGTGTTGGTCTGCGTACCGTGGTCACCGACCTGGACGCCCTTGGCCTCCCGTGCGTCGACCGCATACTTTCCGGAGGTCGACTCGTCCAGCCGCGCCAGGAGCTCCCGGGCGGCCTCGACGACCGCCGGATCCCGGTCGATTCCGGCTGCGGACAGCTCGGCGGTCAACCGCGCCTCCCACACACCGGGTTCGGTCTCCACGGTGTCGAGCACCTCCTCGGCCTGCCCGCCCCGGAGGGCCAGGCGCCGGCGCACCGCGTCCCGCAATCCCTCATAGGTGTCACGGACCGCAAGGCTCACGGTCTCCCTGACCCCGGCCGAAGCCCCTGCCGCCAACGCCGCGACCACCAGTTCGGCCTCGGTCACCAGATCCCCCGTATGACAGAAACGATGTGATCTTCAGTATGCACGATCTGACGGTAAGTCTGACCGGAAGTCTGATGGGCGGGCGGTGTTGAGATCGCCGTCGGCTACCGTGACCGGACGAGGTCAGTCGTACAGGCGCCCAAGCAGAGCGCCCTGGCCGGACTGGAGGATGTGGGCAGCTTCCAGCGGGATCCAGAAACACTCGAAGCGGGTGGGCTCCTGCTCGCCGTCGTGGTCCTCCCGGCTCATCCACCGCTCCGGGGTCGGCTCGGTGAGCTCCAGGTGGAAGACGTGCCGGCGCTGGACCTCGAACCGGTACGGGCTGATGTCGTACTCGGTCTCGCCGAGCTTTCGCACGATCCTGAAGTCGGCCAGGCCGGTCTCCTCACGGGCCTCGCGCAGCGCGGCGGCCTCCGGGGGCTCGCCGGGCCGAATGCTGCCCGCGGGGACCTGGATGCCGACTTCCTCGTAGGAGCAGTCGGTGTGCCGGAACACCAGCAGTCGACCGTCGCGCACGATGTAGTTGAGCACCTTGTCCGTGGTGACCTTCTCGGGCATGGGTGAGCCTCTCTCTGTATGCAGGCGGTGGTTTTGGTCGAACATCGATTCGGGCTGCGTAGTGCTGCTATGGCAGTCTGCTCGGGTGGACGATCTCGTTGGCACCCAGGCACCGCGTCGCCGCCTGGCGAGCTCCGATGAGGCTGTCGTGGAGCTTGAACGGGCCGTGCCCGACCTTGCGTCCCACCGTCGGCCGGCCCCCCAGAGCGTCGACTGGCGCCGGTTGGAAGGCGAGTTGGGGACGGCCCTGCCTGCCGATTACAAGCTGCTGTGCGAGCACTACCCGAGTTTCGAGCTGAGCGGCTTCATGCGCGTCAGTCGCCCGGTGCCGGGCAAAGAGGTTGCGTGGGTGCACAGCGCCCACGAAGAGCTGGAGACCATCGCCGAATGGTGCGAGGACGCCGATCTGGACGATCCGATGTACGCCTATCCGACGCCCGGCGGTCTGCTTCCCTGGGCCACCTCCAACCAGGGGGATTTCTTCCTGTGGAGCACCAGCCCGGCCGGGCCTGCGAGCTGGACTGTCACCGTCGCGTCGCGCAGCGGCAGCTGGTGGCATTACAGCGGTGGGGCTGTGCAGTTCCTGGCCGATCTGGTCAGCGGTGCTCTGGAGCCGTGGGCACTGCCGAGGGTCAGGCCGGAGATCACCTCGGTGAGACCGTGAGGCGGGCGGTAGCACAGGAGGGTCGCCGCGATGCCGGCAGAGGCGAGAAGTGGACGGCCTTGCGCTCGTAACGGCGGTGCAGACGGCGGCATCCGGAGAGCCGTGACATGGTTCGCCCGACGACCCATCGGTGGCGGCCCAGGCGCTGCGACGACTCCACTCCCCGCCGGGCGATCCGAGGGACGATGACGCAGGAGCGCAGCCATCGCCGCAGGTGATCGTAGTCCTAGCCGATGAGGTGAGCCGGTGGGTGGACCTTACCCACGCGGAGCCTGTCACACCTGGTTGACCCACCCCGGGTGTCGGTGCCGTGTGTCATCGTGCCGGCATGACTTACGACCTTGCGGTGTGGGAGGGCGAGCGGCCGGCGGACGACAAGGCTGCGGGCGAGCTCTTCAGCAGCCTCTACGACCAGTACATCGACACCGACATCGACCACCCGCCGACGGCAGTCATTGTGAAGTACGTCGCGCTCCTGCTGGAGCGGTGGCCCGATCTCACCGAGGACGAGGACGACATCTCGCCGTGGTCGACGGGTCCGCTGATCGGTGAGGCCGCGGGTCCGCTGATCTACTTCCCGATGCGGTGGAGCATGGCGGAGGAGGCCTCGGCCTGTGCGGCGGAGACGGCCGCATCTCTGGGGCTGGTCTGCTTCGACCCCCAGGCCCGCCGCCTTCGGCCCTGAGCCCCGGCCTACCTCACGTCCTCTGCCGACAGGCTGATCCGGTTCCGTTCCAGGTCGACGCTGACGATCCTGACCCGGATTTCCTGTCCCTCGCGGACGGTATGCCCGCGCCCCTCGGCAGATGGAGCGGGAAGCTTCGCGAGGGGGACGAAGCCGTAGACGCAGTCGGCGAGGCGGACGGAGACGCCGACCGGCGTGAGGTCGGTGGCACGTCCGGTGACGATCTGCCCGACGTGGCCGGCGAATTCGGGTATCAGGTCCTCGTGCAGGGCCCATTCGGTGAGTATGACCCCGACCTGGTGGTTGTACTCGGCATGGAAAAAGACCTCGCCAAAGACGCGCTCGCCCACCGCGGGCAGGTCCATGCATCTTGGCTTCAGGTTGACCCCGGCGAGCCCGATGGCATCAGGGTGGCCGTCGATGGCGAGGAATGCTCCGAAGGGCTGCCTGGCGACGACCTCGCCGGTGATCCGGGTCCCGATGGGCAGGGCGTGGATGGTGTCGGTCCAGACTTCCGGGGCGCTTGCTGCCCGATCCGGGTGGTTCCCCCACGTCCAGGAGTCCTCGCTCACGGGTTGATCATGGCAGGTGGCGGTGCCGTGCGGGCCGGTTCGCGCACCAGCAGTCCGCAAAGGTGTCCCGTGGTTCCGGACGGCCTGTGCGAACTCCTCGTCGGCCGGACGTGTGAGTGGCTCGCCGTCGGGTGAACGTCGGGCGGGGGTGCGGCCGTTCTCGTCGACAGGAATGGTGGTGATGGCCGGCGGCGGTGCTGGCATCCTGTGGGTATGACGGGGGAGCAGGCGATGCGCGAACTGATCGGGTCCTGGCTGGCGGCGGAGGAGGTCCCGGAGCCGCCCGGGGCAAGACCCGGGGTGGACGAGGACGGCGGGGGCACGCTACCGGTGCCGCCCGCGACCGGTGCCGAGGTCGCGGAGTCGGCGCGCCGGCTGGCCCTGCGCGGGTTCGACGGGTCGCCGGCGGAGGTGCCCGCGGCGCTGAGCGCGCTGGCGGAGGCGCTGGTGATCGACGAGCACCCGTCCGCCGCGTACTGGACGACCGCGGAGCGGGCCGACGCGGTGCGGTGGGTGGCGTTGCTGGTCCACCGCTTCGGCGAGGACGGCGTCCAGGAGCTGGTGGCCGAGCTGTCGCGCTGAACCGGCGCGTGCCGGGCGGCGCGGCCCCGCGCTCCGGGCTGAACCCGGGATGTTCGGCGGTCCGTCGAGCAGGTAGCGGGGCCGGACCGTCCGCCCCGCGCGGACCCGGGGAGACAGCCCTTGTTGCGGATGAGCGGAGCGTGGCGGATCACGGTGCTCGGTACCGACACCGGGCAGGAGCGGCGCGCGGTCGCCCGCACCCCTCGCGGCACCTTGATCCTGCCCGGCGTGGTCGGTGCGGTCCTGGACGTCCCTGCCGCCGCCGAATGGCACCTGACGCCGGAGCACCTCGCCGCCGGCGCGGGCTGGCAGCCGTCGCCCTGGCAGGACACCGGGGCCGACACCGTTCGCAGCTACGGCCTCACCCTGCACCTCCACCGCCTCGACACCCCGACCCGGGTTGCACCGCCTCCGCCGCCGGCCACCAGGCCCGTGGTGCGGACCTCCAGCGACTCGACGCCCGGTGGCGGCGGTGCTGCTCACGGCGGGGGGCGGGAGCCGGAGTCGGGGGCGCTCGACGGCGGGTACCGGGAGGAACGGGCGCCGAGGGCGGAGCGGCAGGAGACCCCGGCGGCGGGGGCGGTGCACCGGCGGCCCGAACAGCCCCCGGTCCCCGAAGGCTGGGAGTTGGCCCCGGTGCCGGAGGAGATGCTCGGGCCGGGGGAGGTCCGGGCGATCCGCCCGAAGCAGGTCCGGGCCCTGCACCCGATGCGCGGCGTGGAGGCGCGGCCGGTCACTCCGGCGCGGCCGGTCACTTCGGCGCGGCAGGCCACCGAACAGGAGACCGTCCTCGACGCCTTGGCCGGGTACGACGCGGACGCGGGGTCGGCACCGCGCCGCCCGGCAGCCGCCGAGGAGTTGTCGTGGGCGCCGCGCCGTGCGCCCGCGTCCCGGGAGGCGGAACGCGATGCCCCGGTGCGGGAGGAGCGCCGGACGCCCGCGCTCTGGGACGTCGAGGACGACGAGTCCGGGACGGCCGGCGGTCGGCCGCGGTGGGAGGCCCCCGGTGCACGGCGCACCGCGAACAACGGCCCCACGGAGCAGGCCGCGGAGCCCGGCCGGTTGAGGGCGGCGCGCGCTGTTCCTCCGGAGGCCGGGCGCCTGTCGGCGGTGGACGGGGCCACGGGGCCGGCGGCGCGCACCGTCGAGCTCGGCCGCTCGGAGGTCTGAGGATCGGGCCCGCCGGGGCGGTCGGCCGAGCGGCGGGTCGCCGGGGCGACGCCGGCTGCGACGGGGCGTGCCGTGGTTGTGCTCCGGCTCCGTGGCCCGGCGGCCCCGCGGGCGGTCCGTTCGACGTGACGTCAGGTCGGGGGTGGGGCCGATGCTGCCCGGGGTCGCCGTCGACTGCCGGGGCGGGACTACCCGGGATCCGGTGCGGGGCAGAGCTCCACGCCCGGCGTGAGGTGGTAGCGGCCGGGGTGCTCGACCGTCCGGCGTTCGGCCGTGGTCAGCCGGTCGCGGCGGTCCAGCCATGAGTGCAGGCGGGTCAGGGCGTCGCGGTCGCGCCCGACCGGATCGGCGTCCGTGCCGCCGTACTCGCGCAGCAGTACCCGCGCGGGCCCGTCCGCCGGGTCGGCGGCCGGCAGGACATCGAGGACGGTGAACGCGGTGGCCGGGGGGAAGGTGACCCGGGTCTCCTCCGGGCCGACGGCGAACGCGGAGGTGCGCCGGCCGGTGACCGACCAGATCACGAACTCCACCGGGGAACCCGGCAGTTCGGCGGCGGCTGCGGTCAGTCCGGTGACCGGGGCCGGCTCGGTCAGCTGCTGCCCCACCCGGTACTGCGCCAACAGGTCGTCCCGGTCCGACCCGGGTGGGGCCGTGAGCAGGACCGCGCCGTGGTGGCTCGGCAGCCGACGCAGCCCGGAGCCCAGGCAGCGCAGGAACGGCGCGAGCCGGGGGTCGCCGGAGCGGGCCGCCGCGACCAGTCCGTCCCGGTCGGCCGGAACGCCCGCTTCGGTGTGGTGCAGCAGGACGGCCGCCAGGTCCGGTGTGATGTCGTCCCCGGCGGTGAATCGCAGGCCGGGGAGCCGGGTCGAAAGCTGTTCCACCGTCCCCGAGCACCGGCGGTAGTGCTCGCCGAGCAGCGCCCGGACGGCGGCCCGGTCCTCGGCGGTGCTGACCCCGGTGGGTGCGGGTGCGGACGGGCCCTCGGCCCGGACCTGGCGCGGTACCGACTTGCCTGGCGCGGAAGAGCCCGGGGTGTCACCGGGCGGGGGCGCGGACGCCGGTTCGGGCCGGCGTCGTGCGTCGGGCTCGCGCTGCTCGTCGGGCGGTGGAGCAGGGACGGTGTCGGGCAGAGGAGCAGGGACGGTGTCGGGCGAGGGGACGGGCGGAGCGTCGGCCCGCGGGGGCGTGGATGCCGGTGGCGTTCCGGTCGGGGAGGACTGTGCCGGGGTGTCGGCCGGTCGGGCCCGTTCGGCTGCCGGTGCTCCGGTCGGGGAGGACTCTGCCGGGGTGTCGGTCGGTTCGGCGGCCGGCCGTGACGGGGAGCCGGCGGAGGCGGTCGCGGTGGGCTCCCCGGCCTGCGGCGCGGACGCGGTGCCGAGGGCGGGGAGGTCGGGGCCGCCGGTGGCGGTGGTGCGGGTGGGCGGGCCGATCGGTGCGACGGCCTCGGGTCCGGTCGCCGCGGAGGTGGAGGTGCGGACGGTCGGGGCCGTGGCCGGCGGGGGTACGGGTCGCTGGTGGTGCCGGACGGGCGGTGGCGGCGGGGCGACGGCGCCGTAGCGGACGGGCGCGGGGTGGGGCGCGGTGCCGACGGGCTGTTCGGGGCCGAGCCAGTCGAGGTCGTGGGTGCGGGCGACGAACCGGGCGACGGGGACGGCGGCCGGTTCGAGCAGGCCGTGGACGAGCAGGCCGAAGCCGTGCACCCCGGTGGCGGGGAGCCGGTCGAGGAGGCAGCCGAGTTCCTCGAACACGTCCGGGGCGACCGGGCGGTCGCGTTCGCCGACGATCAGCAGCGGACGGGTCGCCTCGGGCCGGCGGAACCGGGGGGTCAGGACGTGCGGCGGTTCGGGGCGCAGCCAGAGGCCGGCCGGGACGGCCTCCAGCGCCCAGTGCGGGAACGCGCTGAAGACGGCGGGCCGTTCGGTGCGCCAGTCGGCGCCGCCGTTGTGCCAGGCGACGGGGGCGACGGCGTCGCCGGGTACGGCGGAGAGCTGCCGCAGGAAGGGTTCCCAGCGCGGGTGTCCCTGGGCGTCCAGGATGCGCGAGGTGGGGCCGGTCTTCCCGGCCATGGGCACCCCGATCGAGGCGTGCACGGGCCGGTCCAGCCGGGTGGTGAGCGCGGCGGTGAGCGCGGTGAGTTCGTCGGGGGCCGCCCACGGGGCACTGACCACCAGCCGGTCGGGGAGGACGGGCAGCGCGGTGACGGCGGCGACGAAGTCCTCGGGCAGCAGGACGGGCGCGGCGGGCGTACCGACCACCAGGACGGTGCTGCCGGGCGGACCGGCGGCCATCGCGAGTCCGGGCAGCGGGCCGGGGGCGGGGGCCGCGACGTGCGTGAGCCAGTACCCGGCGGGCAGCGTGCGCACCCGGACGGTCGGCGGGGCGGCGGACCGGAGCGCGGGGACGGCGGTGGGCACGCGGGCCGCCCGGCGGGCGCGGCGGGGGGTGGCGTCGGGGGCGCAGTACCACCAGGAGGCGGGTCCTGACGCGCCGTCCGGGGCGAGTACGTCGAGGTCGCCGTCGGGGGTGATCTCCACCAGGCCGTCGGGGGCGATCACCGGAACCCCGGCCCGGGCGGCGACCACCTCGGCGGGGCGGCGGCCGTTCGGGGCGAGCGCGGCCAGGCCGGACGCGGCCAGCACCAGGACGGTCGCGCCGCGGGCCCGGGCGAGGTCGCCGAGCTCGCCCATCCGGTCGCGCAGCACGGGCGCGGCGTCGGCGGCGGCGGCCACCACCACCAGGCTGCCCGGGATCGGCCGCAGGACCCCGACCGCCGCCCACAGGTCGTCGAAGTTGGCCGCGGCCGGGGCGATCACGACGTGCGACCCCAGCTCCCGCAGCTCGGACCGGTGCGCCGGCCCGGCGGGTTCCGGCCGCACGACCTCCGACGCCGGGCCGGTTCCGCCGGGCAGCGCGGCGGCCGCCCGGCGTCGACGGCCGAACCGTCGGCGGGGCGGGTCGGGCTGCGGGGCGTCGCCGGTGGCGGAGCCGGAACGGAAGGCACTCATCGCCGGGTTCTACGGCCCCCGGCCGCCCCGGGGTTCACCGGGCCCGCCCGCACCGACCCGGGCGGGCCCGGTGAACCGTGCGGCGCCCACGGCCCGTGACTCGGGAGAGGACGTGCAGGACGCGCGTCCGGTGAAGCCGAGAACGCGCCCCGTGGGCCGGGAGGGATACCGGATGCAGTCCCGTCGTGACCAGGTGCAGGCGCACATGTTCGTGGTCAGCAGGATGGCCGCGGGCATGCTGCGCGCGGAACCCGACGCACCGGACACCCCCAACGGGCGGACCGTGCGGGGCACCATGACGGGGCTGGCACTGGCGGTGCTGGTCGGACTGGGCGTCGCCGTGTACGGCGTGATCAGCCCGGGGGGCAACGACGGTTGGGCCACCCCCGGCACCCTCGTGGTGGTCGAGGAGACGGGTGCCCGCTACCTCTACGTCGGCGGACAGCTGCACCCGGTGCTGAACGATGCCAGCGCCCGGCTGGTGGCCGGCGACCGGATGACGGTGCGTCAGGTCGGCCGGAGCTCGCTCGCGGACGCCCCGCGCGGCGCGCCGATCGGCATCGTCGGTGCCCCCGACGGCCTGCCGCAGCCGGCCGACCTGGCGGGGGGCGTCTGGCTGGTCTGCGGCACCGCCCGGCCGGGCCCGTCCGGCACGCCGGTGCCCCGGCTGGGCCTCGTGGTGGACCCGTCCACCGAGGGGCGGGTCCTGACCAGGGACCAGGGGCTGCTGGTGTCCGTGCCGGACGGCTCCGTGCACCTGCTCTGGCAGGGCCAGCACCTGCGGGTCGACACCGGGAACCAGGCGCTGCAGGCGCTCGGCTACGGGGGCTCGACCCCGCTGCCGGTCAAGCCCGGCCTGTTGGACGCGCTGCCCGCCGGGCCGGACCTCGCCGCGCCGCCCGTCCCGGGACGGGGCGAGGCGGGGCCCGCGCTGGGCGGGAGGCCGACCCGGGTCGGCCAGCTCTTCGACGGGCCCGGCGGCGCGCACTACCTGCTCACCCGGGGTGGTCTCGTGCCGCTCACCCAGACCCTGTACGGGCTGGTGCTCGGCGACCTGCGGACGCAGAAGGACGCCTACGGCGGCGTCGCGCCGACCGCCGCGCCGATCGGCGCGATGGACCTCGCCGGGCACACCGCGCCCGGCGCCCCGCCGGGCGCGGGCCTCCCGGACCGGCCGCCCGCCCTGGTGGCTCCCCAGCGGGGGGAGGGTGTCTGTGCCGATGTGCACGCCGGGAGCGGATCCCCGACGACCAGCGTCACCGTGCTCCCCGCCGAACGGGCCGAGGCGGGCCGCGCCCCGGCCGTTCCGGCGGGTACCCCGGCGGGCGCCTGCGCGACCGCGGACCTGATCGCCGTCCGTCCGGGCCGCGGGGCCCTGGTCCGGGCGCTGTCCGGTACGGGGGCGGGCAGCACGGAGTACCTGGTCACCGAGACCGGGGTGCGCTATCCGCTGCCGTCCCCGGCGGTGGCGAAGCTGCTCGGCTACGGCGGTGCCACCCCGGTCGGCGTGCCCGCGACGGTGCTCGGGCTGCTGCCGTCCGGGCCCGTCCTCGACCCGGCCGCCCTCGGCGACGGCACGGGCGCCACGCCGGCCGCCACGGCCTCGCCGCGGGCCGTTCTTCCGTGCGGCTGAACCGGCGTGTGCCGCAGGGCCGTTGTGTCGAACAGGAATTCCCGCCGGGCCCTCCGTCCGGTGGGTGCAGGGAAGGGAGCACAGCATGGTTGACCCGGGCACGTTGACCAAGGAGGACGAGGCGATCCGCCAGGTCCTCGCCGACCTGGAACACCAGATCGAGAACATGGTGACCGCCGGTCGCACCGTCGAGCGGATCAAGGAGGAGGTCGCCGGGGGCTACATCTCCAGCGCCAGTACCGCGTACCAGGAGAAGCTGGTCGACTGGATGACCTGCTACCAGCAGGTCATCGGCGCCTTCGAGCGCTTCGTGCAGTCCACCCAGGGTGCCAACGCGATCCTCAACCAGGCCGAGGAGGACGCGCGCGCCCACGCCGCCGACGGCATCTACTACGGCCTGCAGGGCGACTGACGCCACCTCACGGACACACAAGGATCGGATACATCCCATGGACTTCGGCACCATCCACCTCCACCACGAGACGGTCGAGCAGGCCGCGAGGGAACTGCGCGCGGCAGGTTCCCTGATGGAGACCAACCTCAAGGAGCTCATGCAGAGGTTGACGAGCGTGATCGACAACGGGCACTTCCAGGGTGTCGCGGCCGGCGCGTTCCACGAGTTCTCCGCAGCCGTGGCCGCGAACGACGTGCAGATGAAGGAGGACATCGACTCGGCGGCGACCACGCTCGAGCGGATGCACGAGACCATGATCAACGGCGATCACGAGGCCGGTAAGAAGATCGCCCACCACTGAGGGGGGTCCGCGCATGAGCGGCGACAACATCAAGATCACGCTCTCCTACCTGAACGGCCGCGTCGCGGACCTGCAGGCACTCGAGGGTGAGGTGCAGGGCGAGAAGACGAACTGGACCAAGGCGCCGGAGGCGCTGAAGGCGGGCCAGGACCTGTTCACGGCCGCCAAGTCGCTGAAGGTGAACTACAGCACCTACGCGGGGAGCGTGAAGGACGGCATCGGAGCCGTCTTCACGACGGTCCAGACCATCGCCGACGACCTGCTGAGTGCCGGCCGGACGCTGCACGAGAGCAATGACGACGCCCTCTCGGAGACCCAGGTGCTGGACGTCTTCCACGACGTGCTCACCGGCGTCACCCCGACGAGCACGCCGCCCTCCTGACCCCAGGAGACCCCCGCCGCCGCGGGGGGGGGGCCGCCGGCCCCCCCCCCCCCCCCCCCCCCCCCCCCCCCCCCCCCCCCCCCCCGCCCCCCCCCCCCCCCCCCCCCCCCCCCCCGCGCCGCACCGCCGACCGAGAACCCGTTCCGCTCCTCCCGGAGGAAGACCATGGCCGACCAGACGAACTACATCTGGGACGATCTGCTGAAAGCGTTCGCCGGGTCGGACCAGGCCGACGGTGTTCCGAAGCGGGCGAACGTGACCGGAAGCCCCTGGATACAGGCCCACTACCTGATCACGGACGAGAAGTCCGAAAACGAGAAGCGCAAGAAGAACGACGGATACAAGAAGGGCGACGCCGGGTACGACATGTGGGCCGAGTGGGTCTACGTGACCAGTGGCGTCGCCTACAGCACGATCCTGGGTGTCACCTGCAACTGGCCTTTCTGGGACGGCAATCCGGGCGACACCGCGCCGACCCCGTGGGGACTGTTCAACTCCAGTCCGGACAAGATCCTCGGCCCGTCGATCTCGGGAAGCTGCTCCGGCAACGACTCCACGGCCCCCTCGACGCTGTGGGACGCCGCCGCGGCCATCTACACCGCCGACAATTTCTTCGCGGACGAGCGGGTGGTGGTGAACAAGTGGTACACCGACCTGGGCGAGCCGGACAGCGAGTTCCAGGGCTCTGCGGCCGGCCGGTTCAGGGAGGTCCTCTTCGGCCTGGAGAACGAGTTCATCCAAATGCACTACGGGCTCAGCCACGACAAGAGCGCGTACCAGAGCCCGCCCAAGGCCGCCACGAGGACGCAACCCGCGCCCGGCTCCAAGGACAAGTACCCGGACAATCCCCTCGCCAACACGCTGCACAAGGCCGGGGACGCCCTGCGGGACGAGTTGACGTACATGTACAACAGCGGCTTCAAGGTCTGGACGGGCGACAAGAACGCACTGGTGACCCAGAGCGGGGACAACGCCAAGGGTGAGCACTGGAAATACACCGGCACCGACGGACTGACGAGCAGCTATTCCAATCCGTACGCGTGCGTGCACTACGCGTTCACCGAGCTGGTCAAGGACCTCAGTGCCGTCCTCACCAGCATGACCGGCTCGTGCTCCGCCACGGTCTCGGGCGCGGGGATCTCGCTGGTGTCCAGCAAGAACGGCGCGGCCGACAGTGCGGGCCTGGACGCCTTCGTCGCCAAGCTGGACGCCAAGGCGAAGGAGAAGTGGACCCAATGGGTCGTCACGGTCCTCGACTCGGCCGCGACCACCGCCGGGCGGAAACTGACCGACGCCTACGACGCGGCGGCCAACCTCCTGATGCCGATCCCGAAGGTCGACCTCAACCTGCCCAAGGACAAGGTCAAGACCCCGGACGGCAAGGACGACAAGGGCGACGGGTCGAAGACCGACGTCAAGGGGCCCCCGGGGATCGGCGGGACCGGTGGCACCGGCGGCGGCACCGGCGGCGGGAAGGGTGGGATCGGCGGGATCGGGGGGATCGGCGGGGGCAACACCTCCGGCAAGGTCCCGCTCCTCGACAAGGACGGCAAGCCGCTCCTCGACAAGGACGGCAAGCCGCAGATGGTCCCGGCCGGCACCCACGTCAACGACAAGGGTCAACTGGTCGACAAGGACGGCAAGCCGCTCCTCGACAAGGACGGCAAGCCCTGGACCGTGCCGCCGGGCACCGTCGTGGGTCAGCCCGGCACGGGCGGCTCCACCGGCGGGACCGGCTCCACCGGCGGCACAGGCTCGGACACGCCCTTCAAGGTGCCCCCGGGCTCGAAGCGGAACGACGACGGGACGGTCACCGCCCCCGACGGCACGCTGGTGAAGGACTCCAACGGCAACCCGGTGGTGCTCGGCAAGGACCGGACCATCGCCGAGGACGGCACCGTCCGGGACGCGAACGGGCGACCGGTCTCCCGGTTCGAGCAACTGCTCACTGACCAGGAGCACGCCCTCGCCTCGGGCATCGGCGGGGGCGGTTGGAACCCTTCGATCGGTGGGAGCGGCGTCTCCTTCGGCTCGGGAGGCTCGGGCCGAGCCGGGGCTGACCTGTTCGGCGGGTGGTCCGGCGGCGCGTCCTCCGGCCCGAGGACCGTCGGCGGCGTGGCCTCCGGCCCGGCGAGCCTCGGCGTCGGCGGCCAGTTGGCCTCGACCCTGGGCGTCAAGCCGACGGCCGAGGCGACGGCCGAGGCCGCGGCCCAGGAGGCCCAGCTGACGGGCCGGGGCATCAGCACCACCGGCGGCATGACCGGCCCGATGATGCCGCCGATGGGCGCCGGGGCCGGTGCCGGGATGGCCGGCCAGGGTGAGAAGGACCGGCAGCGCACCACCTGGCTCTCCGAGGACGAGGAGGTCTGGGGCACCGACTCGGGCGCGGTGACGGGCGTCATCGGCCGCTGACGGACCGGTCCTGTCCGCGGCCCTTCCGGTCCGCCCGGGCGGTGTCGAACCGCCGGCCGCGCTCCGTCCGTAGAGAGAACCGTACGACCCCACGAGCCGGTGCGTCCCGGGCCCGGGAACCCGACCCGGGACGCACCGCGGGGACCACGGGAAGAGACGGGAGGCACGGACGGATGACGTTCTCGTTCGCCGAGCAGATCGAGCAGGCCATGGCCACCATGGCCGAACAGCACAGCCGGATGGCCGCCGCGGCCAAGGAGCTGGAGGCGGCCACTGCCTCGGCTACCTCCAAGGACCGGCTGGTCACCGCGACGGTCGGCGCGCAGGGCCAGGTGGTGTCCCTGGTGTTCCACACCAACGCGTACCGGACGATGGCCCCGGCCGAGCTCGGGGCGGCGATCACCGAGGTGCTGAACACCGCCCGGGCCGACCTCGGCGAGCAGATCGCCACCAGGATGGCGGCCTTCAGCGGCCTGGGCGAGGCCCTCCGGGCCTCGATGACCGAGGGCACCGAGCTCGACGAGCTCTTCGCGCCGCTGAAGGCGATGCGCCCGGGGTACGCCGAGGCGGAAGCCGCGGAGGAACGGCGCAAGCACGACCGGCAGGAGGAGTTCCGTGGGTGACCGACTGAACGTCAGCGGGGACCTGGAAGAGAAGTTCAAGAAATTCGGGCCGCTCGCGGACATCCTCACCGACATCAGCAACCGGTGCGTCGAGATCAACGAGTTCAACCGGAACTCGGCCGGGCACGACGAGATCGGCAAGACGTACCACGAGAACGTGGACAAGCCGACCGCCGATCTGGTCAAGCTGTTCACGCTGGTGAGCAGCGAGGTGGAGCGCCTCGGCATCAAGGGCCGGCTGAGCTCCCGGATCCTGCACAACGCGGGAGAGGACGCCAAGAACCAGGTCTGACCGGACCGTTCGACCGGCCCGGCCTCCGCAGCCCGTCCCAGCCCCGCCCCCACCCGCGGCCGAGCGCCGCCCGATCTCCCCGAACGCCAGGAGCGTGCCCCCGTGTCGATCATGCTGCCGCCGGGCTTGGCGAAGTTCTTCAGCATCGCGACCGGTATGAAGTGGCCGGAGGCGGACGAGGACCGGCTGCGCACGGCCGGGGACGACTACCTGGCCATCGCGAAGGAGGTCCCCGAACTCCGGGAGTGGCTGCGGAGGTTGCTGGAAACCGTCCACCAGAACGACGAGTTCGCGGGCGAGGCGGCCGACCGGTTCTACCAGCGGGTGCTGCCGCTCATCGGCGGCGCCGGCGGTACCGACTACGTGACCTCGGCAGGCCAGGTCGCCAAGCAGCTTGGCGACTTCGCCCACAAGGTGGCCAACCAGGTCGAGTACGCCAAGTGGATGATCATCGCCCAGCTCATCCAGCTCCTGGCGCAGATCGCCTGGGCCATCGCGATGTCGCCGCTCACCTTCGGCGGGTCGCTCGCGGAGATCTTCGTCGCCTACGAGACCGCGGGCCAGGTGATCAAGCAGGTCTTCATCTGGCTGCTGAAGCAGCTCATGCTGCACGAGTTCCTCTCCATCACCACCGCCATGCTGATGGACGGCATCATCCAGGGCATCCAGATCGGCAAGGGCCACAAGGACCACTGGGAGAGCGAGTCCTTCGTCCAGTCCATCGAGATGGGTGCGATCAACGGCCTGCTGACCGGTCCGCTGGAGCTGCTCACCTTCGGTCTCGGCAAGCTGTTCGGGCGGGTGTTCGGGAGCGGCCTGAACAAGAACCTGCTGAACGACATCAAGACCCTGGCGGGAGCCGATTTCAAGAACGCGGTCGGGGACAGGCTGAAGAGCCTCAGCGGGGCCGAGTTGAACGCCGTCCTCAAGAACGGGTCGAAGCTCGGCTACAAGGAAGCGCTGGCCATGGTCGAGCGCGACCTCAAGGCCCAGGCCGCGAAGGCCCTCGCCAAGGACACCGCGGGAGCGGTCTGGCGCGAGCAGCTCAAGGAGGTCGCGGAGAACGTCGGGAAGGGCACCCTGGGCAAGGACGCCCTGTGGTCGGTGGAGCACCTCGGAGCCGGGTTCACCAAGGTGGGCCGGCTGGCGGACCAGATGGGCGAGGTGTTCGAGAAGGACCTCGTCAAGATGGGCGTCAACGCCGAAGTCGCCAACGCGGCCGGGCGGTTGGTCGCGGCCCGGGCCCTCGCCGCCGGCGGCCGCTACGCGGTGGACCTCGGAGCCTTCAACAAGCTGGCGCGAAGCCTGGTCGAGACCGCGGGCACGGTCGAACTCAAGGGCGCCGAAAACCTCACCAGGCGGATCGGACAACTGCAGAACGAGATCAAGGGCCTCACCGGCAACGCGCTGGAGGCCGACCTGAAGCGCCTGGAGCTGCAGGGCCTCCAGGACACCGTCAAGGCCACCCAGGACCTCGCCCGGCGCGCGGTGGGCATGATGGACGGACTGCACCCGCAGACCGCCGGGCAGTTCCTGCACCGGTTCGGCGAGGGCGTCGGCACCTACCTCAGGGGCGGCGTCCAGAACGTCATGACCGAAGGCTCCTACAACCTGGCCTTCGGCGAGAACCACGAGTTCACCGTCAGCGTCGAGAGTTTCTACGGCGGAGTCGCGATGGGCGCGTTGGGGCACCTGGGACACATCGGCGGCGCCCAGCTGCGACTCAGGCTCCAGGAGCTGGACCTGAAGCTCCCCAACTACGTCCGCTTCCCGTTCGCCGTGGTCTCCACCCTGATGGGCCACCCGACCTCGCTGTGGGTCTCCCACCCGACCGGCGGAGAGACCGCGGGCGGATCCGCCCCCCGGGCGGGGGACGTGAAGGTGAAGCTGGACTCCGAGGGCCTCGGGGCGACGGCACCCGGCAACCGCAAGCCGGACACGTCGCTGGAGAGCCAGGAGAACGGGGCGAAGAAGGAGACGGAGTCCGAGACCATCGAACCCGCGAAGCCGGTCGTGACGGTCGGCGGGGGCGACGGAGACGGAACGACGCCGAAGCCGCAGCCGGAGCCGCAGGCACAAGCGCAGGCCTCCGCCCACGCCACCGTCCCCCCGCCCAGGAACGTCCCGACGGTCAGCAGCAGTCACCAGGAACTGCACGAGCAGCCCGCCCCCCACCACCAGGAGCAGCCCGCTCCCCTGGAGCGCGTCGCCCCCCACGACCAGCCCGCTCCCCCGGAGCGCGAGAACGACTCCACGTCCGTGCTCCAGGACAAGCCCGTCGTGCAGCACCCGCCGCTCGACCACGGCCGGGCAACGGAGTTCGGCCGCCCGCTGGATCCCGAGGACAGGTCGGCCTGGGTGGTCGGCGACCCGCTCCCGGAGCCGCTCCGGAAGGCGCTGGCGCACCTGCCCAAGGACGACGCGCGCTACGCCCTGGTGATGCACACCGACGAGCAGGGCAACCCGGTCCACGGGGGCAAGCGGCTGACGCCGAAGGACATTGCCGAGGTCATCCTCGATCTCGGCGGGCACGGGCAGCTCGAAGGCAAGGAGGTCATCGACTTCGTCGCCTGTGACCTGAACGGTGGCGAGCGCTTCGACTTCGGCGCCAGTGTGATGGAACTCGTCTGGCAGCACCCGGAGTTCGCCCATCTCAAGGGGCGGGCGGCCGACGGTCCGGTCTGGGTGGTGCCCGCCTTCCGCGAGCCGAGGAAGGGAGCGGAACTCCCCGGTCCCGGTCACCTGGTCGTCGCCAAGGCCGTCGGCTTCGACGCGGCGGGGCGCCCGGTGCTCGAGGGTCGCGGCAACTGGCAGGAGTACAGCAAGGCCCCGAACACCCGGGAGGCCGTCGCGATCGTGGACACGTCCACCTCCTCGTTCCCGGAGCACTACTCCAACAGCAGGTCCGACGCGTCGACGGGGCCCATCGCCGAGCAGATGGAGCTCGCCGGGCGCTTCGGCGAGGAGGCGCCGACGTTCCTGCTGGAGGAGCGGGACGTCCTGGTCAACGGGCAGCGGGTGTTCGGTACCGACGGCACCCACGCCACCGAGGCCGTCCCGTACGACCGGGTCACCGTCGGCAACCGGCGCCTGGACGCCGCGGGGATCGAGAGCTGGCTCCGCCGGGGCGGGCACCCGCTGACCGATGCGGACGCGGCGCACCTGGTGCAGACGTTCCTGGAGCACGTCCCGCGAGCCGACTACCAGGAGCACCAGCAGGAGAAGTTCCTGGCCGACGCACGGCGTTTCACCGCGTACGAGCGGCGCACGGAGTACCTGGAGGTGCTGGAGGCGGTCGGCCTGGCCGCGGACCGGGTGGTCGAGCAGTACCCGCCGGACGAGTACTTCTACCTGGGCCTCGGGCGCAGTCCGGCCGCCGTCGTCGCCTACCTGAGCGAGCTGGGCCACCGGCCCGTGTCGATGCCCCTGTCGAGTTTCCGGCCCGGGGCCCGCGAGCCGTGGGCGGCTGCCGCGCAGGGCCTGACCGACCACATGGGGCGGCCCAAGCCGACCCCGAACGAGCGTCAGCTCGCCCACCTCGACACGGCGTTCGCGGAGGTGCTCGGGCAGCTGACGCCGGAGCGGCTGGGCAACCGCAAGGTGCTGATGATCGACTATGTGCAGGGCGCGCAGTCGCTGGTGGCGGCCCAGCACTACGTGCAGGAGTACCTGCACGGGCAGAAGGGCACGGAGTCGACCGCGGTGGTGGCCCTGGCCATGCACCAGAAGATCAACGTTTCCTCCGTCGACGCCGTCGTGCACTCCGTGGTCGACCCGAAGGAGCGGACCGCGTGGCGGCGGCTGGTGGGGCCGCCCGCCGAGGCGCTGACCCGCCGGCAGGAGTGGCAGGAGCAGTTCCACCGCCTGCCGCTCACCGAGGACGGTCCCCTCGGGAAGCCCGGGGTCGTGCTGGGCGAACTGCTGAAACTCGAAGCCTTCGACGGGTTCGCGCAGTTCAAGTCGTTGAAGATCCTCGAAGTGGACGCGCAGTGGGTCGCCGGTCCCGTGCACGAGGTGGACCTGAATGCGCTGACCGGCCTCATGGTGGGCGACCTCCACCACATCGCCGCGAACCGGCTCAAGGGCGTCGTCGCGGAGACCCTCGCCGAGCACTACCTGCGGACCGGCGACCGGACGGTGCCGCCGAAGGTCCGGGCGGACCTGGAGACCGAGGTCCGCAACAACCTCAGGCCGGAGAACCGGGCCGAGCACACGGGCCCGTTGACCGACGAGTTCGTGGCGGCCTACGAGAATGCCGCCGCGCACGAGACGCAGGAGGCGGCCGAGCAGCGCGCCAAGGCGATGATCAACCGGGCCCTGGCCCGGGCCGACGACCACCCCCTGACCGGGGAGGAAGGCCGCGACAGCACGCTGCCCGCCCCGGGCACCGAGGCGTACCGGGTCCTCCTCGAGGAAGTGCGCACCTACCTGGACCTGAAGCAGTACGGCGAGCCGCTGTCCGATTTCGGCTCCGCGGCGCAGGGCCACTGGCTGGGCGACCTGAAGCTCAACCGCACCCAGCGGTGGGAGCTGCACGAAGCGCTCTCGCGCTTCCCGGCGCGCCAGAACACCTTCACCGTGGCCGTCCACGGCGGGCCGGACGGCCTGCCGGTCCGGGACGGTCGGGTGATCACCCCGCAGGAGATGGTCCGCACCCTGGCCGACCTCGTCACCACCAAAGCCTGGAACGGCACCGACGCCCTCCAGTTCGTCGTCTGCGGCCTCGCGGGCAAGGGCCTGAGCAGCCACTACGTCGCCGAGGTGATGAAGCTGCTGGGCGAGGTGGGCGAGAAGGGCCTGGGCAGTACGGCGCTGGCCGCGACGGGGAAGGTGTTCTTCGTTCCCAAGGTCGAGGGCAACGAGGTCGTTTCCGGGGAGAGCGGGCACCTGGTGGTCGCCTCCCACGTCGGCTACGACGCGGCAGGGCGGCCGGTGCTGGTCCGGGGCGGCGAGTGGCTGGAGTTCCGGCGCCCGACCGCCGAGAACCCCGAGCCGCAGCCCGTCGAGCGCGGCCCCCTCCTCGGGGCGCACCACCCCGAGCAGGTGCCCGACGGGTACACCGAGGTGCCGACGGAGGGACAGCTCGACCGGGGCCGGCGGCTCCCCGGGGCACTGGCCTTCGGTGACCAGCCGTCCCACCCGCCGCAGGACGGCGCGCGGCCGGACCACACCCCCGCCGGACCCGCCTACCACTACGCCGAGGCCCCCGAGCACATCCGCGCCGAGACCGACGGCGCCCGGGCCGAGCAGTGGCGGCAGACCCAGCGGGACCTCCAGGACGCCTACGGCGCCAAGCTCTCCGAAGCCGCCGAACAGCACCGGACGGACCCCGACAGCAGTGGCCGCCCGCTCGACGAAGCGGCCGCGGACCTGCTGGCCGAACAGTTCGCCAAGGGGTCCGTGCACTTCCCCGAGCACGTGCCGGCGGACCTGCCCGCGGCGGTGCGCCGCCGGGCCCAGGACATGCTGAACCAGGAACTGGCCGCCCGGCCGCAGGACCGCGAGCGGATCCTCGCCGACCTGGACGGGCTGGTGCGCGTCGCGGCGGTGCGCGAGAGCTACGTCCGGATGGCCCGCGAGCGCTTCGAGCAGGCCCTGGAGGCCGCGGGCTCCCCGAAGCTCATCGGCGACGGCACCGGCCCCACCCGTGCGCCCGCCCCGCTCCCGGAAGCTGCGCTCCGGGCGGTCCGCACCGGTACGGAGAGCGGGTTCCTGGCCCGGGCCGAGGCCGAGGCCGCCCGGCTCTATGCCCCGACCGAGGGAACCGGCCCCACCCACCGGGCCGGGGACGACGTCGACGCGGCCCGGACGCAGGCGGAGAACTCCCTGGAGGGGCTCACCGTCCGGCTGCGCGAGGAACTCGCCCTGCACGCCGACCGCGAGCGCGCCCTCGCCGAGGCCGACCGCCTGGTCGACGTCGTGACCCGGGACAGCGGCTGGTACGAACGGCTCTCGACGGACGACCGGGACCTGCTCACCGCGGCCGGAGCGACCGGGCAGCCGAAGCCCTCGGACGCCAGTGTGAAGGCGATCAAGGAACAGCTGCGCGCACGGGTCGCCGAGGACTTCGCCGAGATCACCGGCCCGCTCGACCCCGCGACCGGGCCGCGCCCCGACCGTGCCGAGGCGGTGAAGCTGTTCGAACTGGCCCTGGGCGGCCACCTCAGCGGCCTGCCCCGCGAACTCGCCGTCCAGGTGGCCCGCGAGAGCGCGATCCGGAACACCGTCGAAAAGGTGGAGCAGGCGGCCGAGTCCTGGCACCTGGACCCCCGGCACCAGGCGCTCGCCGAACAGTTCGGCGTCACCGCGGCGGACATCCACCGGGCCAAGCAGGGAGTGACCCAGGACCTCGCCGAGGCCGTGGACCACCAGTCCCTCGAACACGCCGACCGCCCGGCCGTCCTCCGCCGCGCGATCGAGGGCCTCACCGAGGCCGGGAACATCCGCGACCTGCTGCTGCACCGCGCCGCCCGGGCGGCGGCCCACCGCACCGCCGAGACCGCCGCGCAGTCGGCGGCCCACGCGCACGGCGTCCTGTCCGAGCACGCCCGCGACCGGCTGGCGGAGGGCCACACCCAGCGGACCGAGCGCGCCTTCGACGAACTGTTCCGCACCTCAGAGGACCTGACTACCCGTCAGGAGCAGTGGGAACAGCGCCGGAGCGAACTGGCGGAGGAACTGGTCGAGCACGCCTCCTTCGAGCGGCAGGCCGCCCCCGCTCTCCGCGAAGCCGCCCGGGCCTTCGACGACCTGGCCCGGTCGCACGTCCTCGGCCAGGACCGGGCCGCCGCGCTCAAGCGCGCGTACGGCGACGAGTTCTTCACCCACTACCGCGAACTGTGGACCCTCGGCCACTTCGACGAGGTCTCCTGGCAGACCCACGAACGCACCCACGAAGACGCCTTCGCCCACCGCGAGCAGCCGCGCCCCGAGGAGGGCGAGCACGCGCACGCGCACGCGCACGAGCGCGACACCGCCGACGACACCGCCGTGATCGTGGACGCCCTGTCCCCGCGCGGCCCCCTCGGCGCCGAGGAGCGGGCCGCCGTCCTCGCCAGGGCCAACCTGGTCATGGGCGCGCCGGAAGGACGGACAGGCCTGATGACGGCCTCGGGACGGCACGTCGGCTTCAACGAGGCCGGCCACAACATGCTCCGCGACGTCGTCGTGCTGTCCGAGCAGCTCAAGACCCTCGGGGCGGAGCACGACGAGGCCGACGTACAGGCGCTGCACGACGCCGCGGCGAAGAAGAAGCGGCCCCCGCGCCTGGCCGCCCTGCCAGTCGGCATCACCCAGAGGCTGAGGTCGGAGTCCGAACTCACGGTGGTGGACTCCGCGGTGAAGGCAGCGGCCGAGGTCCTCGACGGGCCGCTCCAGCCGAACCACGCCGCCATGCTGCTGGGCGTCGACCTCACCGCGCCGGTCAGCCGCACGTCGGCCGCCCCGGCCGACATACGGAGCCTCGCCGGAGCCCTGTACCGCCGGGACCGGATCGACGACGCCGTGCACCAGCGGCTGCTGGAGGAGCCCACGGACCAGAAGGCGCGCGCAACCCTCCACGACGCCGTGCTGCGCCTGCAGACGGAGCACCTGGGAGGCCGGTCGCGGCTGCTCGTGCCCGACAGCGGCCACCGGGTGGTCGAGGCCATGCGCCGGCTGGCGGTGCAGGACGACGGCTCCGGGCAGCGGATGACCTGGCAGGTCGACGGCAGCGGAAGTGCCTTCCAGCAGTGGGCGACCGGCGTCCGGGAAGAAGCGCCGCCGCTCACCGAGGAGACCACGCTCAACTGCTGGGAGTCCGTGCTGCTGACGGCCCACCACGCCGGGCTGCTGTCGAAGGAATGGATACGCGAGACCTACAGCTACTCCGGCGCAGACTGGCACGGCCACCTGCGCAGCCGACTGCTCCGACCTGAGAGCACCACCCCGTACAGCGCGCAGTCCGAACACGCCAGGACGCTGCCCCTCGCCGGCGACATCGTCATCACCAGCAACAGCATGAACCACGTGGCCCTCGCCACCGGCCGGGTCGACGAGAAGGGCCGCCCGCTGGTGCTGAGCTTCGGCGTGGCCGACGACGCCGGGAAGTTCACGGCGAACGACGTCGTCCTGGTCGCCGCCGACGAGGTGACGCTCCTCGCTGCCGACTTCGGGCCCGGCCCGTGGTTCTTCCACCCGCCCGCCGACCTGGAGACCGCGCCCCGCCTTCCGATGCCCCCCGAGCATCACGAGGTGGAGCAGCAGGTCGAGCAGCTCTGGCCGGTGCGGAATGATCGGAGGCCGCGTTTCGTGGTGCGGTCGTCCTTCGACGCGCGGCGTTTCGAGCACGGTGGTGAGGAGCACGTCGATCTGACGGTGCGGATCGCGTTCCGGGAGGGTGGGGAGCGCGATGCGGCCGGGGTGTGGGAGAAGCTGGTCACGGGGGTGGAGGAGCACCTCAACGCGCCCGGTTACCGGTTGGCGGGCGGTGACCGGATGCATGTCACGGTGGTGCGGGTCGAGCCGGGGGCGGATGCCCATCTGACGGTGGACCTGGTCGGGCGCGAGCGGCAGATGGACCAGAACACCTGGTGGGCCGACGGCGATCCGCTGCATTACGTGCACGAGTTGGGCCACCAGTTGGGCCTGCGCGACGAGTACCGGACGGCGGACCTCCCGCACCGTCCCAGCGTCAACGGCAGCCTGATCGGGAATCCGCGCGCCTCGGCGCCGGAGGGTCTACGACAGGGCGGTCTGCGTGAGCGCCACCTGCAGCTGATCTCCTCGGTGGTCGGTCACCTCGACCGGCACCCCGGTAGCGGGGCCGGGCACCGGAGTTGGGACGAGGCCCGCGAGGCCGCCGCGCCGCAGGCGCGCAGCCACGTCTGGGTCGACCCGGTCTCCAGGCCGCAGCCGTCCGGGAAGGGCGGCGGCCAGGCCGAGGTGGCACCGCGCACCAACAACACCGACGGCAACACCGACGGCAACACCGACGGCAACACCGACGGCAACGGCAACGATGGGCAGCCTACGGAGAACCCCTATGAGGGCTTGTTCGGTGAGGACTCGCACCTCGAACCGCTGCTCGACCTGGATGCGTTGCAGTTGCTCGACCCGAACGCCCCGCTGCAGTTCGACCAGGACGTTCTGGATCTGGCGGCGCTGCTGCTCCAGGAGGCGACCCTGTCGCCGACCGTGGACCAGCTCCTCGACGGGGTGATCCAGGACTTGGCGGCTCGCGTGACCGCCGGGACGCTGCAGGGCGAGGAGGTGTTCACCGCCCTCGGGCGTCTCACCGGGGACCCGCGCAACTTCGAACGGCTGGTGGTCCGTTACGCCGAGCAGTCCGGCGGCCGGGACATCGTGTTCCTCCTGAACGAAGCGGCCACGGTGGGACATCTGGGTGCCCAGGGCGCGGAGCGGGTGCTGAGCCTGTTCGGCCGGACGGACACCCTGACGCCCGTGCATCTCCTCGACGTCTTCCGGCGCCCGGAGGAGCGGGAGGTGTCCGGGCAGCTCCGGGCGCTCATGAGGGGCTCCGGCTCGGCCGAGGAAGTGCTGGCGCTGATCAGGCCGCTGCAGGGTGACCTCCGGCGCCTGTGGCGGGTCCTGGACATCCAGGACCTGGGGAGCGAGCACCCCTTCCTGCAGCAGGTCGAAAACCGGTTCCCCCTGGCGACCGAACTGCACGCCTACGTCAGGAACGGCGAGATCGGGGAGCGTCCTTTCGTGGACGAGCCCGAGGTACTGGAGCTCTTCCAGGACCTGAGGCGACTCCACTACGAGGCCACCGACGGCAGCAACGTGCCGATTCCCTTCGACTACCCCGACAACGGCTGCTTCGACCGGGCGCACCTGATGGCCGTCCGACTCACCGAACTCGGCATCGCCAACCGGAAGATCTTCGTCCAGCACGACAGGTCCGACGGTACGCCCGGTCTGGTGGCCAACTCCGAGAACGTGGAGCCGACCGGGGCACCGGGGACCAACCAGGTCAGCTGGGCGTACCACGTCGCGGTGGTCGTCGACGTCGACATCCTCGGCAACGACCGGCCGGTGCCGATGGTGATCGACCCTTCGATGGCCGACCGGCCGCTGCTGATGGACCACTGGATGGCCCAGATGGGCATCGCGGTCGGATCCTCGTGGCACCTCGGTGACGGGAACGCGGAAGTGGCACAACAGGTGGCCGACTTCCCGACCATCCCCAACCTCAGGATGGGCACCTACGGATTCCCCCTCGACGTCCCCATGCACTACTTCGTCGAGCGTGAGACGTACTTCCTGGCCGGAGCGGGCGAAATGCACCAGCCCGGCTGGGGCGAGGCCGCCGGACCGTCCCTGCGCAGATCCGAACGCTTCTTCCGTGAGCGGCAGTTGTCCACGCTCGACAACAACCGCAGTGCCGCGGAGACTCGGGCCGAGGCCCGGAAGAAGGCGCGGGAGAAGGCGGGTCAGAGCATCCACAGGTTCAACTCCGGCGACGACCAGCTGCCCGAGTTGTTCCGGTGGCAGGACGTGCCCCCGGACGGCGACTGCCTCTACCACGCGGTCAACGCGGTCCTGTTCCCCCTGGACGGAGACGCGGCGGCCCTCCGCGCGCGGGTCGTGGACTGGATGCTGGCGGACGCGAACCTGCGCGTCGTCAGGGATTTCGCCGAGTCCTTCGGTACGGACATGAACCAACTCGCCCTCACCATCGTCCGGACCGGCAACTGGAACACCGCAGCCGGAGACCTCGCACCGCGAGTGGTCGCCTCCGCGCTGGGGGTACAGCTGCACATTCACCGGACCGGTCAGCCCGATGTGATCCTGGACCCGTTGAACGGGATGGCAGCCACACGAACGGTCCACCTCCAGCTGGACGCGGACCACTACAGCGCCTGGGTCCCCGGCCCGCCGAAGCGGAGCCGCGAGGCGGACGAGAGCGGCGGCGGGGACAACGGCGAGGGTCCGTCCACGCGGAAGCGCAAGGGGGAACCGCAGCCGGACACGGAGACGCAGCCGGCGCCGCCGACGGTCGGGCAGTCCGGGCAGACCGTGCTCGCCCCGCCGCGGGTCGGGCTGGGTGGCGGCGGCATACCGGTGCCCGGGCCGCTGCACGAGCGGGTGCAGGAACTGGAGCACCTGTCGCGCGAGGAGCGGATCACGATCGCCGCGGACGGCGGCCTCATGGAGATCCTGTCCAACGAACTCGGGCCAGCGGACTTCGCGCAGGCGGCAGCCCGGCTGCTCATCAATGTCGACCCCCGCACCCAGCAGCCGGTCGCCGCCCGCCGGACGGCGGAGGCGCTGGTCGTGCAGATGCTCTCGAACAACAAGGCGCTCGCGGAGCGCCTGGTGGACGCGGGCGTGCAGATCGAGGTGGTGCCGCGCGACGTCCCGATGACGGAGGTGCCCGGCTTCTCCGCGCCCACGCAGACCACGGGCGACGGTCGCGACTGGTCGATGGTCCGAGGCTCCAGCAGGAACGGGCTCGTCATGATGACCGAGGAGAACCTGCTCGGTGCCCGCGCGACATTGGGTCCGAACCTGGAACACCCCGTCGGGTACTCCACCTCCGTCCACGAACTGGCCCATGCGATCCACGAGTTCGCCCTCACCCGGGAACAGCTGGCCCTGGTCGCGCAGGCCTACCGGGACCGGGACGCCACCGACGCCCTGTCCGAGCTGTTCGGCGAGGAGAACGTCACGGCCTGGCCGGACGGCGGGGTGTTGGACGCGGACGGCAACCTGGTGGGCAACTACTCGGCCCGCAACCAGCACGAGTTCTTCGCGCAGCTGGTCACCGCGTACTTCGGCCACAACCACGGGAACGACCCTGCCACCGGACTGCCGCGCAACAACGGCGCCGAGTGGGTGCGGGAGAACGTGCCCGAGCTGGTGCCGCTGCTGGAGCACCTCTTCGGGACGGATCCGCGGGCGGACCGTCCGGAGGGGGCCAACCAGGTCGGTCGGACCGAGGCGGAGGAGCAGGTGTTCGCCGGCTTCCGGGAGTTCATGGACACCACGACGGAGGAGTCCGAGCCGGTCGTCCAGCACGAGCCCGAGCCCGAGCCGGTCGTCCAGCACGGGCTCGATCACCTCGCCCTGGACCAGGTGATCGAGCAGGCCCTCAACCCGGGCGCCTCCGGGCAGACGGTGGTCGAGCAGGCTGTGGTTGAGCAGGCCGTGGTTGAGCACGCTGTGGTTGAGCAGGCCGTGGTCGAGCAGGCCGTGGTCGAGCAGCCGCTCCTCGCTCCGGCCCCGCCCGGCCGTTTCCGCGAGCGCGGGCTGTCCGCGTACGACGTGCTGGTGCACCTGGACAACATCCGGGGCGGGGACTTCGACAGCCTCCAGAGCCGGTTCGCCGAGGCGCTGCACGGGGACGCGAAGGCCGCGCGGACGCTGGCGGAGAGCCTGTTCGGCTCCGAGACACTGCGTCCGACGATGGCCGCGCTGTCCCGCGGGGACGTACGGGAGGTGCCGTTCCGGGCGGGCCGATGGTCCGGCGAGATCAGGATCAGCGCCACCGTGGGCGAGGGCCGGCACCTCAGGGAGCTGGGCGGCTTCGAGTTCGAGTACGGCTCGGAGCAGCAGAGCACGGTCGGCGTCACCGCCGACCGGCTCACCCGGACGAGCATCGGCGCGCAGTTCAGAGCGAAGTTCGGCAACTCCGGTGACCTCGCGGAGGCCCTCGGCCACCAGCGCGGCTCGCTGACGGGCGGCAGCACCGCCGAGGCGAGCCGGACCTCGGCCCGGGGCAAGACCACCGAGCCGGCCGACGTCTTCGAGACCCCGTTCACGCTGACCGTGGAGTTCCTGGACGCCAGGTTCCAGGGCGCATCGGGCCTGTGGCACACGCCGCAGCCGATCGAGCTGCCGCTCACCGGCCACGTCGCCGTGCCCAAGCAGGAGCGGGCCGACGTGCCGCCGGCCGCGGAGGCGCACTACGCGGTGCCCCGGGAGGTGTCCGAGCACCGGCGGTTGGCCGGCTCGCACATCGTCTCCGACGTGTGGCCGCTCGAACCTCCCCGCAGGCAGCAGGGGGAGGACGAGCAGGGCGGGATCGAGCTGGTGGGCCCGGACGAGCGGCCCGCGGCGCCGCCGACGGGGAAGTTCGTGGCGGGCTTCGAGGAGGCGGCCGAACGCTACTTCGGCAGCCGCTGGCCGCAGTTGCGGCGCAGGCTGCTGACCGAACTCGACCTCGGCACCCTGCACCAGGAGCTGAAGGCGACGATGGCCGGCCAGGAGCTGACCGTTGTGGACGACAGCCCGCTCGGGGCGGCCGCGGTGATCACCGTCGGCGGCGGGACGGTCTCCCGGATGCACCAGGTCCGCACCCTTCCGAGCACCGAGTTCAACATCTCCACCGCCACCACCCGTTCGCAGGTCGAGCAGACGACCAGGAGCCACGAGGGGCAGGTGCTGCCGTCGTCGATCGTCAACCGTACGAGCACGAACCCCCTGGGCGGCGCCGGGACGGGCGCCCGGGCCGGGCGGGACGGCGTCGAGTTGCACGGCACCGGCACCGACCTGGGGAACGGCACCAAGGTCAAGCGGCCGGCGGTGCTGTTCGAGGGGACGGCCGAGCTGACCGTCACCTTCGGCTGGCGCGGCGGGGCGCTGCCCCGGCCCGCCGACGAGACGACCCGCGTGGGCCTCGGCTTCCGCACCGTCATCGACCAGGACGAGGCCGTCCTGGTCACCGAGGCCACGCAGGTCGTGGCAGGAAGCCGGCCGCCGGAGTTCGTCGCCGACGGGCCGCTCGTGCCGCCCGTCGGGCCCGCCCACGGGGTGGGCGACCAGGTCCCGGCGCCGGTGGAAGACGTGTGGTCGGGCCTGCCCGACACCACCGTCGTGCGCGACCTACGCGACATCGCCCCGCTCCATGAGGAGCTCGACCGGGTCGGGCGGGTGCTGCTCGGCGAGAAGACCTGGCAGCAGGCCCGCGCGGAGGTCCTTCAGGCCTACTCGCACAGCGCGGTCAGCGCGCACGTCGTCGGCATGTCGCGCGGCACCGCGCTGCGCGGCCCCGAGGTCACGGCGGGTCCGCTGAAGGACCTCCACCTCGGCACGACCGTCCGGCTGCACCGGATGGTCCACCTGCGCAGCCAGGGGACGGCCGAGCTGAACCCGGTGCGCGAGACCAGCACCTTCGGCTCGACCCGCCACCTGCGCTCCGACACCGTCACCGGCCAGTTCCAACTGGCCGGCAAGGGAACCGTCTTCACCCACGAGGACGTGCTGAGGGCTTCGGGCAAGCCCTTCGAGGACGTCCTGCAGGGCACCGTCGTGTCCTCCGCGGACTCGCGGATCCGGGACGGCTGGCGCAGCGGGGAGTCCGACAAGGGCTACGCCAACGGCAAGTACCGCAGCCCGCAGGAGCTGTACCGGGCCGACTTCGAGGTGCTGCTGAAGGCCAACGGGCGGGACTACGGGCCGGTGCTGCTCACCGCCGAGCTGAGCCTCGAGCAGGCCCACACCGTGCCGCACACGATCGGCGGGAACGAGCGGCACGGCTTCGTGGTGCCGCCGGGGCTGCGCGAGCGGGCCCTGACGGAGCCGCAGCACGTCGTACCGCCGCGCCCGGCCGGCGACCCGGCCGAGCCGCCGCTGCGCCTCGGCCAGTCCGACGTGGTGCTCAGCCTCGGCCGCGGTGACACCGCGGTGCTGCGGACCGTCCTGGACGCGCTCCGGGAGCACACCGGCAAGCCGGTGCCCGCCGCCGCCGAGGCCCGGCTGGCCCGGTCCGTCGACGCGCACGGCCTCACGTCGGCGCTGTCCCGGCTCAGCCGGGGCGGGCGGATCCGGGTGCCCCTCGACTTCGACGGCTGGAAGGGCACGGTCGTGATCGGGGGCGACCTGGTGCGCCCGCGGCCCCGGGAGGAGCTGCTCACCGGCTTCGAGTTCGAGTCGGGCAGCCAGCAGCGCACCACCACCGGAACCACCGCGGACCTGCGCACCCGGCTCCGCCTCCGCGGCCGGCTCGGGCTCACCCTCCCGTGGGTCAACCTCACCGGCGAGCACACGCGCACCCGCGACCTCGTCAAGGGCGTCTCGATCGACCGGGTGGGCGGCACCAACAGTCGCAGCAAGAGCACCGAGCCCGCCCGGATCACCGACGTGGACGCCGTGTTCACGATCGCCTTCGAGACGACCGGGCGGTCGCACGCGATCGCGTCGCCGGAGCCCGTCACGGCGTCCGCCGTGGTGGCCGCGCCCCAGCGCGTCCAGGAGGCGGCCTCGAGGATGCTGCCGAACCACCGGTTCGGCTCCTCCGACGTGATCACCGCCGTCCACCTCGACCAGGACCGCAGCGGCACCGTGCACGACCTGGTCCGCGGCCTGGGCGCCGCCCGGCTCGGTGACGGGAGCCGCACCGCCGCCCACTTCCTGGGCAGGGACTGGGCGGGCATGGCACGGAAGCTGTCCGACGCGCTGGACTTCGACCGGCTGCAGATCCACCTCAAGTCGGTCATGGCCGGTCATCCGCTGGTCGTGGAGCACGGCCGGAGCAGGGCGCTGATCACCGCCGAGGTGGTCGGGCTCGTCCCGACCGGGCGGCCGCCGCAGGTCGAGTTCAACATCGGGACCGGCCACCAGACCTCGCTCACCAGCTCCGACGGCGCGACGAACACCGGTGGCGGCAGCGGCACGGCGTACTCCTTCGGCGTCCACGTCACGGGAGACCCGACGGCTTCCGGGACCGCACCGCTGGTCGGACCGACCTTCACCTACGCGACGGGCGTGAACCGCCTGGAGCACGGCAACGATTCCGGCTCCGGCGGCACCGCGGTCAAGAGCAAGGTGGCCGCGGTGGCCCACCAGGCCGAAGTTGTCCTCAAGATCCGCCTGGAGCACCGGCCGCCCGTCGTGCTGCACCCCGCGGACGCCGTCCGTCCCGACCGTGCGCAGCGGCCCCCGGGCGGCGACCGGTCGGTGCTCGGCGGCGTCGGCCGGAGCATCACCCGGCTCGGCGACCGGCTGACCGGGCTGGGCCGCTACCGGCGCTCGCTCGTCGAGGCGACCGTCCACGCCGACGTGCTGATGGAGACCGGCCGCGACGAGGCCGTGGTGCCGTTGCGCCACGGCGCCCCGACGGAGGGGTTCCCGCCGCTGCGCACGCCCCAGGAGGTCGGTGTGCTGCAGCTGCGCAGGCCGCCGGAGTCGCTGTTCCGGGAGGGCGTCCGCGACGTCGGGGTGCTGCGCTGGATCGACGACACCTCCGGCGTCCGGGACCTGCTCACCGTGTTCGGCGCGAGCTTCTTCGCGCCGGGCACCTGGTCCTGGCTGGAGTCCGTCGCCCGCAACACCCACAGCCACGCCCAGCTGTCCGCGCTGTTCGGCTCGGTCTCCCGGGGGCGGGAGGTCCGGCACCTCGACGACGGGCCGGACCGCGACGTCCTGGCGCCCGGCGGCCGCAGCACCACCACCCCGTCGGTCGGCCGGCGCCTGCTCGTCGACGACGCCGACGTCACGGCCTCCGTCTCGATCGTCCAACTGGAGTACCAGCGGGACAACACGGCCGCCGCGCTCAGCCCCGCCAACGACACCGGCGGCGGCGGGCGCACCACCCGGCTGGACTGGACGCAGTGGGACGTCCAGTTCCAGGGCGGCGCGAAGGCCGGGCCGAAGGGCACCGACGTCGACCTCACCGGCCTGGGCACCGTCGGCTACGGCCGGCGGTGGCGCGAGGGGCCGTCCGGCGGTGCCTCCGGCAAGACCGTCGCCGGGGCCAAGGTGCCCGTCCCGACGGCCCGTTACACCGGCTACGCCGAGGTCGAGGTCACCTTCCGCGACGGCGACCGGACGCTCACCGAGAAGGGCCTCGTCCCGATCGAGATGGAAGTGCCGATCAGCGAGACCACCGAGCTGGAGTCGGCCGGCCACCAGCGGGTGCTCTTCACCGCGCTGCACCCCGAGGGCGAGACGATCCTGCGCAACTCCGTCCCCGACGCCGTCGCCGACCTGCTCGCCACCCCGCTGCCGGGCGCCGGGGAGGGGATCCACCTGCTCGCCGACCCGGCGACCCGCGCCTCGGACGCCTTCCAGGGCCTGCTGGAGGCACTGCGCGCGCTCCCGCACGACGACCCGTACTTCACCGTCGTCTTCCACGGCCGCCCCGAGGACGGCGCGCCGCTCCTGCACGGCGAGGAGGTCACCCCGGATCAGCTCGCGGGGGCGCTGCTGCGGCTCGCCGAAGCCGGGCGGTGGCAGGGCGAGGAGGTGCGCTTCCTGTCCTGCAACAGCGCGGTCGGCGGGGCGCACTCCTTCGCGGGCAGGACCATGAAGGCCCTGCACGACCTGATCGCGGCCCGCCAGGCCGAGGCCGCCCGCACCGGACAGCCGCTCAGTGAGAACCTGGCCCGGCTGACCCACCCGGTGGCCTTCGCCGGCAACGGCTCCGTCTTCCTGACCGCCGGCCACGACGCCCGGGCCGTGGTGGCCCGCAACGTCGGCTTCGGCGCCGACGGCCGACCCCTGGTCGACGGTCCCGGCACCTGGCTGCGCCTCCACGTCGAGGACGGTGACGTCCGGGTGACCCCGGCCGGGCAGGAGCTCCTCCGCCCGGAGCAGGAACCGGTCCCTCCCGTCACCGAGCACGACCCCATCGACCCCGACCGGCCCGCCCCGGTGCGGCTGGCGCACGAGTCGGAACAGCACGCGCCGGACCAGGACACCGCCGCGCCAGCGGCCCACCCGCAGGTGGCGTGGCGGCGCATTCGCAACCGGGTCAGGAGCCTGGTCGCGGACCAGGAGACACGGATCACCCTGCCCGTCGGCTACCGCGCGATGAAGGAAGCGGAGAAGCAGGGGGTCGCCCCCCCGGTCGAGCAGATCGATCCGTTGCTGTACGAGTACGGCACCGGCAGCGCGGCGCTGGAGAACCTGGAGGCCAACCTCCGCAGGATGCCCGGGACGACTCCGGTGCCGGAGTCCGGCCGGGTCGCCACGGTCGTGATCACCCGGGCCGACGGGACCGATCTCCTGCTGCACGTGACCAGGACCGGGGACACCGGGGCGCACCGGTTCGCCTGGCGCGTCGCCGGAGAGCAGCAGGAGTGGGACCGCACCGGCCAGGACCTGGCCCAGGCCCACGTCCGGGCGGTCACCGTGGCCGACCATCTGCCCAAGGACCGGGTGGTGAGCGTGCTCGACGGCCAGAAGACGTACGTGATCAAGGCGGAGAACTCCGGCGACATGTACCACGTCCGGGCGGCGATGATGGCGAATCAGGACCACGACCTGCTGATCTGGAACGTCGGCACGGAGACGCTGGAGCAGGCCGAAGGGATGCTCAACCTCCACGACGACCTGGTCGAGGCAGGCCGCAGAGTCGCCTACACGACGGCGAAGGAGCTGCCCGTCTACACGACGGCGAAGGGGCGGCCCGATGACTTCGGCCGCAAGGAGACCGACGCTTCGGAGGACGTGGCGAACTACTTCGCCCCCAGGACGGGGGCCGAGCGCGATTGGCAGACCGCGCTGCGGAGACTCACGCAGGAAACCTGGCAGGAAGGCCAGCCGAAGCCCTCGCCCGAGGTCCTGGCGCAACTGCTGCGCGACCACCCGGAACTGCTGCGTGCGGTGGAGCGGATCCAGCGTCGGGAAGAAGCCGTGCAACTGCACGAACTGCTCTCGAACCATATGGACAGGGGCGACCGGAACGCGCTGCGGCAACTCCGCGAGGGGGCCCTGAGCGCCTGGTTCCGGGAGCGGGACAACGACTTCTTCAACGGCTTCGGGCACTACACCGAGGAAGAGGGCAGGGCCTTCGAACAGGACCTGACGGCCGCGGAGCGCGGTGGCCTCCAGCACGGCCAGAGGTACGTCATCGTCACCTACCGCGGCAGCGGCCACAGCGGGCGGGCCGGTGCCAACGCGCCCGCGCTCGACACGGGCGAAGAGGGCGTGCTGCAGGTCATCGAGGAGGTGAAGGAGGCGCTCGGGCCGGACGTCAAGGTCATCCTGATGGGTGAGAAGCCGGAGAACTGGTCCGGACCGAGCCTGCGGGAGTACTGGAACTGGGCGTCGACCGGCAGCCGGCGCAAGGAACTCGCCCTGCTGCGCTACCTCAAGAACAACTTCGACATCGTCGGCGCCGTCGGCATGCGCAGCGGTGTCATCGACCAGATGGCGTTCGCCGGCATCGAGGTGGTGTCCATCGACGTCAGCCCGCACCGGACCGAGGGGGACCTGCTGCCGAAACTCGCGCAGTCCAAGGGATGGACCCGCGGACTGAGGTTCGAGGACGCCCTCGGGCGCCTGTACGGCCGGATGTTCCTCACGTACCCGCGAGAGGGGGACACGCACCTCGGGGGCGGGGACTTCCCCGGGGAGTTCCACCCCGACGACCGGGCGGCGATCAGGCACGCGGTGCACTTCTACCTCGGCCACAGCCAGGAGGAGCGGGGCATCGAGGACCGGTCGCACCCCCTCCGGGAGGATCAGGTCACGGAAGCCTTCGCCCGGCTGATGGAGATCGACGACATGGCCGGCATCCAGGTGGCCAGGCGCGCCCTGCCCTACCTGAACGAGCTCTACAGCCTCCGCAACCGGCTCTCCCCCGATGCGCTGGGACTCGTGCGCAGCGTGCTGGCGGAAGCGGAGCAGGTAGCGGCCGAGTACCGGAGCCTGGCCACCGAGCTGTGCCGGGCGGAGGTGCCCGACTTCCCGGCGAACGGGATGGACGCGCTCACCGTGACCGGGGCGTCCGACCTCCTGGCGAAGGGCCGGGCCCGTCACGTCCTCGCCGAGAACGCCAACGCGGAAAGCACGGACGCGTTCGCCAAGGACAGCCGCTCGGAGCTCAAGAAGGGGATCGAGCAGACGACCAAGAAGTGGAAGGACCAGGCACCCCGGGCACTGCAGACCGACGCCTCCACGAAGGCGAACAAGCAGAAGGCCAAGGAGCGGATCGAACAGATGCGCGTGGAGGACCCGGACGGCTTGGCGGCGCTCCTCCGCGGCAGCATGGGCATCAACCAGGACGCCAAGGACTGGATCGCAGGGACGAACCCGGTGGAGTATGCGATGGCCGTCGCGATCCGGGAGGAGTACGACCGCGACGCCCGGCTGTGGATCGCAGGGGCGACCCCGCAGCAACTGGCGGCCCTCCTGAGGATCTGCGCGAAGGTGTACGGCTGGACGCCGCCGCCCGCGGGGGAGCAGCCGGAGGGAGGAGAGCAGTAGGGGGGGGGGGGGGGGCCGCGGGCGGGGGGCGCGCCCCCCCCCCCCCCCCCCCCCCCCCCCCCCCCCCCCGGCTTTCGTCAGCCGCCCAGGCCGCGCAGGGTGCGGTAGACGCCGCACGCCTGGAGCGCCAGCGGCAGCAGGGCGAGGGCGCACAGGGTGTGCAGGATGTCGGCGGCGCGCCCCCAGTACGGGAGCAGCCGCCGGCCGGGCACCGTCCAGCCGACCACGAGGAGCACGGCCCCCGCGGCCGGCAGCGCGCCCGCCAGGGCGAGCCGCCCGGTCGCCGCCGCGGCGGCCACGGTGCCGGCGAGCAGGACCAGGATGCCGAACACGCCCGGCAGCAGGACGACCAGCCGCTGGCGGATGCTGCCGACGGCCCGCGCGTGCAGCAGGAGCAGCAGGCTCAGGGCGGCGGTCTCGGCGGGCCCGGCCCAGCCGTCGATGAACGGCAGGACCGCCAGGCAGGCCGTGCAGAGCGCGCCGATCGCGGTGTGGAAGGCCATCAGGTAGTCGTCCGCCACCAGCGCGCGGGGAAGGACGGCGGACGCCGGCACCGGATCGATGTTCTCCTGCAGCTCCTCCGCGTTGCGCGGCAGCATCGGCAGCCGCAGCCCGGACAGCCGGAAGGCCGTCGAGGGTACGAACGCGCCCACCAGCACCGTCGCCACCGGCATCACCGCCACCACGGCGGACGGCGTCAGCCCGACGAGCAGCAGGGCCCCCGCCAGCATGCCGAGCAGGGCGGTGAGGACCACCCCGAGGAACAGCGGCGCCGCCGCGCCGACCGCCGCCAGCGCCAGGACCGCGGCCCCGGCCGCGGCCGAGGACGCCGCCAGCACCCGCGCCCCCAGCAGGTCGTCGCCGCCCGGCCCCTGCGGGACCAGGAACGCGGCCAGCGCCAGGTACGGCACGGCCGCCGCGCCCAGCGCGGCACCGGTGCCCGCATCGGCCATCGCCCGGGAGGCGCCGGCCGCGCCGAACAGCAGCAGCAGGGCCACCAGCGCCGCGACCGCCGTGCGCGGGGCGCCCGGACCGGACACGGCCAGCGGCACCCAGCCCGCCGCGAACGCGGTCAGCGCCAGGGCCAGCGACAGGACCCGGGTCGCGGCCGGGCGCCAGGTGTCGCCCCGCCCGCTCACACCGGTGGCCACGCCGTCCACCAGGTCGTCGAAGTGCACCGGCGGCAGCGCCTTGTGACGCTCCCTCAGGTAGAGGGACTCGCCGTCGTGCAGGCCCAGCGCCTCGGCGCTGCGCTCCTCGTCCAGCGGCTCCTCGCCGAGGCGCTGCAGCACCCAGCCGCCGTGCTCCAGCCCGTCCTCGGCGAGGTCGGGGCCGGCATGGCCCAGGACGGCGGGCAGCAGGTCGGCCAGCGGAACGTCGGCGGGGACCGCCAGTTCGAAGGCCGTACCCGGTGCGTGGAACCTCAATCGGCACAGTCCTGCGACGACACTGTTGCTCATGCCTGTCCTTCGGCTCGGTGGGCGCACCCTGCGCTTCGGGCGCGCTTCGCTCTCCGCCCCGGAGAACGGCCGATCGGGCGCCGGGTGTTCACACCGCTGAACCCGGCGACCCCCGCCGTCCGTCACTCCGGGAGACGGCGACGGCGGCGAGGAGGCCCGGGTGGGCGTGGTGCTGATCAAGCGGAAGCCCCGGCGGCCGGGGCCGGCGATGCCCGACGGCGAGGTCCAGCTGCAGGAGCCGCCGGTCCTGCCGGAGAAGCAGAGCGGCCTGTCGGGCATGCTCACCATGGCCCCGATGGCGCTCGGCTCGCTGTCGATGGTTTTCATGTTCCTGCACCCCGCCGGCAGCCAGGGCAGCGGCGCGCTCAGCTACGTCGCGATGGGCATGATGGCGCTCTCCGCCGTCGGCATGCTCCTCACCCAGCTGATCCGGGGCTCCAGCGACCGCAAGCAGCAACTGCGCGCCGAGCGGCGCGACTACCTGCGCTACCTCTCCCAGATGCGCCGCCAGGTGCGCCGCTCGATCGACGCGCAGCGCCGGGCGCTGGCCTGGCGCCACCCGGCCCCCGAGGAGCTGTGGACGCTGGTCGGCACCAGCCGGCTGTGGGAGCGCCGACCCACCCACCCGGACTTCAGCGACGTCCGGATCGGCCTCGGCGCCCAGCGCCTGGCCACCCCGCTGGCCCCGCTCGCCACCAAGCCGGTCGAGGACCTGGAGCCGCTGTGCGCCCACGCGCTGCGCCGCTTCATCCACGCCTACGGCACCGTCGACGACCAGCCGATGGCCATCCACCTGCGCGGCTTCGCCCACGTGCTGCTGCGCTCCGACGACCCCGCGGCCGCCCGGGCCATGGTGCGCGCCGTGCTCGCCCAGCTCGCCGCGGTGCACGGCCCGGACGAGCTGACCGTCGCCGTCGTCACCGCCGACGGGCAGCGGGCGGAGTGGGAGTGGACCAAGTGGCTGCCGCACGCCCTGCACGCGACCGACACGGACGGCGCCGGCCCGGTCCGGCTGGTCGCGGGCAGCCTCGGCGAGGTCGAGCAGCTGCTCGGCGAGGAGTTCACCGGCCGTCCCGGCTTCGAACCGGACGCCACGCCCGAACGCGACGAACCCTTCACCGTCGTGGTCCTCGACGGCCCCGGCGCGCACACCGGGAGCCGAGCCGCCCTCGCCGGATACCGCAACGCCGTCCTGATCGACCTCGCCGACACCCTGGAGTGGACCCCGGCCCGCACCACCCTGCGGCTGCGGATCGAGGACGGCCGGCTCGCCATGGTCGGGTCGGACAGCAACCGCAAGGACGTCGTCACCGACCTCGGCCGGCCCGACGCGCTCGCCCTGCCCGCCGCGACCAGGCTCGCGGCCCGGCTCGCCCGCTACCGGATCGCCGACGGCGTCGACGCCGCCGAACCGCTCGCCACCGACTTCGACCTCACCGCCCTGCTCGGCATCGCCGACCTCAACACCGTGGACGTCGACGCGCTCTGGGCGCAGCGCGGCATCCCGCAGCGGCTGCGCGTCCCGCTGGGGCTCGGCCCCGACGGACGGCCCGTCGACCTCGACCTCAAGGAATCCGCCCAGGGCGGCATGGGCCCGCACGGCATGCTGATCGGCGCCACCGGCTCCGGCAAGTCGGAACTGCTGCGCACCCTGGTGCTCGCCCTGGCCGTCACCCACTCCTCCGAGGTGCTCAACTTCGTCCTGGTCGACTTCAAGGGCGGCGCCACCTTCCTCGGCCTCGACACCCTGCCGCACACCTCCGCGGTGATCACCAACCTGGCGGACGAGTCCTCCCTCGTCGACCGCATGCGCGACGCCCTGCACGGCGAACTCGTCCGGCGCCAGGAGCTGTTGCGCGACGCCGGCTACGCCTCGCTGCTGGAGTACGAGACCGCGCGCGCCGCCGGCACCGCGCTGCGCCCGCTGCCCACGCTCTTCGTCGTCGTCGACGAGTTCAGCGAACTGCTGTCCGCGCACCGGGACTTCATGGAGCTCTTCATCATGATCGGCCGACTCGGCCGCTCCCTCGGCGTCCACCTGCTGCTCGCCTCGCAGCGCCTCGACGAGGGCCGGATGAGCGCCCTGGAGTCCCACCTGTCCTACCGGATCGGCCTGCGGACCTTCTCCGCCATGGAGAGCCGCGGCGTCCTCGGCGTCCCCGACGCCTACCAGCTGCCCTCCCAGCCCGGCAACGGCTTCCTGCGCAGCGACATCTCCACCCTGACCCGGTTCAAGGCCGCCTACGTCTCCGGCCCGTACCGGCCCAAGCGCAGCGCGGCCCGGCAGGCCGCGATCGCCGGCCAGGTCGTCGCCTACGGCACCGACTACGTGATGCCCCGCCGACCGCAGACCGGCCCGGTCGAGCCGGAGGAGGAACAGGGCCCCGTCGGCTCCCTCCTGGAGGTCGCCACCGGCCGGCTCCACGACGCCGGCCCGCCCGCCCACCGGGTCTGGCTGCCGCCGCTGGACGTCCCGCCCACCCTCGACGAACTGCTGCCCCCGCTCGTCCCGCACCCCCGGCGCGGACTCACCACCGAGCACGCGGGCAGCCACGGCACCCTCAGACTGCCCCTCGGTGTGGTCGACCGCCCCTTCCAGCAGCTGCGCGACCTGCTCACCGCGGACCTGGCCGGCGCCGGCGGGCACGTCGGCGTCGCCGGCGCCCCGCAGAGCGGCAAGAGCACACTGCTGCGCAGCCTGATCGCCGGCCTGGCCCTCACCCACACCCCGGCCGAAGTCCAGTTCTACTGCCTCGACTTCGGCGGCGGCACGCTCTCCACCCTGCGCGGCCTGCCGCACGTGGGCGGCGTCACCGGCCGGCACGACGGCGAGCGGGTGCTGCGCACCGTCGCCGAGGTCAACACCGTCATCACCCGCCGGGAGCGGTACTTCGCCGAACTCGGCATCGACTCGGTCTCCGACTTCCGCCGCCGCCGGGCGGCGGGCGAGCTGCCCGAGGAGGAGCAGCACGGCGACGTCTTCCTGGTCGTCGACGGCTGGAACACCCTGCGCCAGGAGTTCAACGACCTCGTCCAGCCGCTCACCCTGATGTCCCAGCGCGGCCTCAACTACGGGGTCCACCTGGTCATCGGCACCACCCGCTGGGGCGAGATCGCTGGCGGCCTGCGCGACCAGCTGCAGACCCGGTTCGAGCTGCGCCTCGGCGACGCCGTCGACTCCGTGATCAACATGCGGGCCGCCGCCACGGTCCCCAAACTCCCCGGCCGCGGCCTCACCGAGGAGCGGCTGCACTTCCTCGCCGCGCTGCCCCGGATCGACGGCTCGGGGCGGACCGACGACCTCGGCGAAGGCATCGCCGACCTGGTGGACGCCGTTGCCGCGCACTGGAGCGGGCCCCGCGCCCCCGCGGTGCGGATGCTCCCGCTGAGTCTGGACGCCGGAAACCTCCCGGCCCCCCAGGGACGCCTGCGGGTCGCCGTCGGCCTGGAGGACACCGAGATCTCCCCGCTGTGGCACGACTTCGAGGAGAACCCGCACCTCCTGGTCGTCGGCGACACCGAGTCCGGCAAGACCAACCTGCTGCGCCTGATGATCGACGCCATCACCACCGCCTACACGCCCTCCGAGGCCCGCATCATGCTGGTCGACTACCGGCGCGGCCTGTACGACGCGGTGCCCGAGGAGTACCGGCTCGGCTACGCGGTCGCCGTCGACAAGCTCCGCCAGATCGTCGACGGCGCGTCCCGGGCGATGAAGAACCGCGTCCCGCCGGCCGACATCGCCCCCGCCCGGCTCAGACTGCGCGACTGGTGGACCGGCCCGGAACTGTTCGTCCTGGTCGACGACTACGACCTGGTGGGCGCCGGCAGCGGCAGCCACCCCTTCGCCGCCCTGCTGGAGTACCTCGCCCAGGGAGCCGAGATCGGCCTGCACCTGGTCGTCGCCCGGGGGGCCAACGGCATCGGCCGGGGGCTCGCCGACCCGCTGCTGCGCAAGCTCCAGGAGGTCAACTCGCCCGCGCTGCTGATGTCCTGCCCGCCGTCGGAGGGCTACCTGTTCGGCAACTTCAAGCCCCGGCAGCTCGCCACCGGGCGCGGCTACTACATCACCCGCCGGCGGACGGTCCAGGTGCAGACCGGGCACCTGGCGGCGGAGGAGGGCGAGGAGTGACCGGGCCCGCCGCACCGCGCTCCCGGCCCGGTGAACCCCGGGGTCCCGTCCGCCCGTCGGACAGGGTGTACGGACCGGGGATCGGCAGGAGGAGGACGGCATGAGCGGGGCAGTGCACGACGGGTTCCGGCTCGCGGCGGTGTTCGACAGCGTGGACCCGGCGACCGGACCCGGGTTCGCGCCCGACCGGCCGCGGCTCCAGGACGACGGCGAGCGCGAGGCGGTCGCCCGCTACCTGCGGGCAGGGGCGCCGGTGCTGCTGACCACGATGTTGATGGACGACGTGGTCGACCCGGGCCGGCGGGCCGTCGTACCGATGGGCTTCCGCACCGACGGCCGGTGGATCTGGACCGACACCGTGACGTACTACCTCCAGGAGTACGGGCTGGCGCCGGACCCCGACCTGCTCGCGCACGTCCGTGCGCAGGGCGACGGCCCGTGGGCGGAGCCCTCCCCGGAGACCGTCGAGCAGGCGGTCGCGTTCGTGCTGGCTCCGCAGGAGGAGCCCGGGGAAGCGGTCTGGACCGTCGGGTCCTGAGACGCACCTGCACCCTCCCGACCACCGACGAACCGACCACTGACGAACCGACCACCCGACGAAGGGAACCCCGGCATGCCCCGTCCGGCGCCGACGGTCCGCGCGGAGCAGCGCGGACCCGGCTCGGCCCGCCCGACCGGAGCCGCCCCCCGCGCCGGGGGGCGGCCCGCGGCGCGCGGCACGGTGCTGCTGCTGGCCGCCGGCCTGCTGCTGCCGGCGGCGGGCGGTGCGGCCGCCGACACCCCGGACGCCCTGCCCGGTGTCACCCAGCGCCGCGGCGCCGAGGACGGGCAGAACGGATGCCTGCCGCGGTCCACCAGGGGGTCTCAGCTCACCCCGTGGGCGCAGGCCTTCCTGCGGCCCGACCGGGTGTGGCCGCTCAGCCAGGGCGAGGGCGTCACCGTCGCGGTCCTCGGCTCCGGGGTCGAGGACGGGAACGGCCTGCTCGCCGGCCGCCTCGACCGCGCCCCGCTGCCCGGCGGCGCCGATCCCGCGCAGGACTGCGTCGGCCACGGCACCTTCCTCGCCGACCTGATCGCCGCCGACCGGCGGGAGGGGACGGGCTTCGCGGGCCTCGCGCCCAGGGCCAGGATCCTCGCGGTCTCGGTCACCGACGGGACGGGGGCCTCCTCCCCGGACCTCCTCGCCCGGGGGATCACCGCGGCCGCCGACCGGGGCGCGCGGGTCCTCGCGGTCGCCGTGGCGCTGCCCGCCGGCAACGACGCGCTGGCCGCCGCCGTCCGGGCCGCCCGGGACAGGGGAGCGCTGGTCGTCGCCCCGGCGGCCCCCGACAGCGTCCCGTTCGGCAGCTCCGGGCCCGGGCCCGCCTACCCGGCGGCCTATCCCGAGGTCCTCGCGGTCCGCGGCCTCGCGCCCGGCGGCGGCCTCCCCGGCAGCTCCTCGTCCGCCGCGGTCGGGGGCCGCGTCGACCTCGCCGCCCCCGGCGACGGCGTCACCGGGCCCGGCGCCGGTCCGGGCGGCCACTACATCGGCACCGGCCCCAGTTACGCCACCGCCTTCGTCGCCGCCACGGCGGCCCTCGTCCTCGGCTACCGCCCCGGCCTCACCGCCGACGGGCTGACCCGGCGCCTGGAGGACACCGCCTACCGCAGCACCGACCCGGGGTACGGCTACGGCACCGTCGACCCGGTCGCCGCCGTCACCCGGGTCGCCGAGGCCGGGCCCGGCACCCCGCCCCCCGCCGCCACCGTCGTCATGCCGCCGGCCCGCCCCGCCACCCACGCCCCGACCCAGGCCGTGCTCGTCGCCCTCGCGGCCCTCGGCGGCTCGGCCGTGGTCGCGGCGGCGGTCGCCGCCGTCCCTCGCGCCCGCGGCCGGCGCCCGGGGCGGCCCGCCGGGGAGTGAGGAGTGTCCGGCGGGGGGTTCGTCAGCCTTGTGCCGGCCGGTCCGCCGGGTCGAGCCCCAGGGCCGCGGCCAGGCCCGTGGTGATCTCGCTCGGGGCGCCGCCCCGCCGGTCCTCGGCGCGGAAGTGGGCGAGCGCCGCACGCAGCCGCCGGTCGGCCTCCCAGGCCCGGTGGCGGGCCGTCAGGTGGGCGGCGTACGAGCGTTCGGCGGCCGCGTGGAGGTCCAGCAGGCCGGTCTCCCCGCAGGCGACGAGCAGCCGGTGCCACAGGAGGTCGGCGGTGTCGTCGCGGAGCGTGGGCGCGAGCGTCCGGGCCTCGGTCAGCAGGCACCAGAGATGGATCCGGGTGAGCGGCACGGCCGGCAGCAGGTCCCGGGCCTCCCACGAGCGGCGCCGCGCGCCCTCCGGGTCACCGGCCGCAAGGGCGACCCGGCCCTGGTGCACCTTGGCCTCGACCAGGTGGCGGGGCTCGCCGGTGGCCAGGGCGAGGGCGAGTGCGTCCGCGGTGAGCCGCTCGGCCTCGGTGTGGTCGCCGACCAGCGCGGTGGCCAGGCCGAGGGTGGCGAGCGAGCGGATGCGGGCGGCCGCAGCCCCGGGGCCCTCCGCCGCGTCGAGGACGGCGACGGCCCGGCGCGCCGCCTCGGCTGCTTCCGGGGGCCGCTCCAGCGCGATCAGGGCCCGGGCTCGGGAGTCGTGCAGCAGCGCGACCGGCACCGGGTCGCCGCACTGCTCGGCGGCCCTGCGGCCGGCGTCGGCGCAGTCGAGCCAGGCGGTGAAGCGGCCGAGGCCGTGGTGGAGCGCCCCGCTGAACAGGGCGAGTTGCCAGGCGCGCCCGGGATCGGTGCGGGCGGTCGCCTCCGTCAGCGCGCGGACGGTGGGCTCCTCGGCGCGGAACCAGTCGAGCGCGGCGCGGATGTCGGTGATGTCCGGGAGGGCCTGCGGCGGGTGTGCCGGCGCCCCGGCCCCCTCCTGCCAGGGGTCGAGGAAGCGTCCGCAGCGCCGAAGGACGGCGAGGACGTAGTCGGCCAGCCGCTCGCCAGGCAGCCGCCGCAGCGGCTCCGCACGTTCGGCGAGCAGCCCGGCACCGAACGGGCGCACCAGGGGAGCACGGCCGTAACGCCCCGGCCCGGCGCCGGTGAGCAGGTGGTGGGCGGCCAGCTCGTCCAACGCCCGGCGGGCGGCCGGGGTGTCGGTGCCGAGCAGCGCGGCGCCGGTGAGGGCGTCGACCTGGTCGCCCGGGTGCGCGGCCAGCGCGGCCAGCAGGTCGGCGGCCGGTGCGGAGAGTCGACGGCACGTCAGGTCCAGGCGGCTGTGGACACCGAACGCGCCGTCCGTGCTCAGGGCGGTCGACCGCCCCTGTTCGTCGGCGAGTTCGTCCGCGAACGCCGACAGCGCCCAGCCGGGCTGGGCGGCCAGCCGGGCCGCCGCGATCCGCAGCGCGAGCGGCAGCCGGTCGCACAGCCGGACGAGGCGGGCGGCGGCCCGCGGATCGGCGTGCACCCGCTCGGGGGTCAGGGCGCCTTCCAGGAGGAGCAGGGCGTCGTCCTGCGGCAGTGCGGCCAGCTGCAGCACGACGGCCCCGTCGAGGGCGAGCAGGTCCTGCAGGGGCCCCCGGCCGGTGACGACCGTCACGCAGCCGGGGTCCTGCGGCAGCAGATCGACCACCTGGTCGGCGCCGTCGGCGTCGTCCAGGACCACCAGCAGCCTCCGGCCCGCGGTGCGTTCGCGGAACAGCCGGGCCCGGTCGGCGCGGCCTGCGGGAACGGCCCCGGCCGGGACGCCGAGCTCGTGCAGGAAATCGGCGAGGACGTCCTCGGGCCGGGCCGGGCCGGACACGGTGAGGCCGCGCAGGTCGGCGTACAGCAGGCCGTCGGGGAAACGGGCGGCGGCCCGGTGCGCCCAGACGACGGCCAGCGCGCTCTTGCCGACGCCGGGCGGCCCGGTCACCAGGATCGGGCCGCCGGCGGTGCGCCCGGGGAGACCGGCCCGGTCCAGCCGGTCGAGTTCCGTCCGCCGCCCGGCGAACCCGGTCGGCCGACGCGGCAGCCGGCCGGGGACGTGCACGGCGGGGGCGGCGGCTGTGGTGGGTCCGGTGGGGGAGGCCGCTGCGGCGGGCCGGGTGGGGGCGGCCGCTGCGGCCGGCCGGTCCGGGCCGTCGTCGGCCAGCACCTCGGCGAGTGCGGCCTGCAGGGCGGGGCCGGGTCGGATACCCAGTTCGCGGTCCAGCCGCCGACGGGCCCGGTGGTACGCGGTGAGCGCGTCCGCCGGCCGCCCGGCCCGGTGCAGACAGCGCATCAGCAGCGCCACCAGCTCCTCCCGCAGCCCGTCCGTCCGCACGTGCTGTTCGAGCGCGGCAACGGCGGCCGCCCCGGTGCCCCGGCGCAGCTGCAGCGCGGCCCAGCGGAGCAGCACGTCGGTGCGGGTCCGGTTGAGGTGGTCCACCAGAGCGGTGCGCAGCGGGGTGTCCGGGAGGTCGGCCAGCGCCTCGCCGCGCCACAGCCGCAGTGCCTCCTCCAGCAGGGCCACGGCCTCGGCGTCCTCTGCGTCCTCGGGCGGGCCGGCCGCGTCGGCGTGCCCGGCGGTACGGGCCGCCAGCGCCTCGAAGCGCAGCGCGTCCACGTCGTCCGCCGGCCCGGTCAGCAGGTAGCCGCCGTCCCGGGTGTGCAGCTCGAACGGGGCATCGACGAGGAGTTTGCGCAGCGCGGCGACATGCCCCTGCACCGCCGCCCGCGCACTGGTCGGCGGTCGGTCGCCCCACAGCACCTCACAGAGCCGCTCCACGGGCACCACACGTCCGAGGTCCAGCGCCAACAGTGCCAGCACCGCCCGGCGCTGAGCCCCCGACACCGTGGTGAAACCGACCGGTCCGGTCCGCAGTTCCACCGGACCGAGCAGCCGGATCCGCACCCCGTACCCCCTCCGTCCACACCGCCGGGCGCCACGGGTAGGCGCCGGGGGACGCAGTGTAGTGTGCCCAGTTGTCCGGGATGTGTCATCGGTCCGGCCCTGCCGGCGGAGGCGCGGCGGGCACGGGAGCGACCGGCGGGGGCCGCGGTGGGCGGACGTGCCGGGGGAGGCCGGGCGGGGTCCGGCACGGGGGAGAGGCACGTGCACATCGAACTGCTGGGGCCCGTGGTCGTACGACGGCCGGACGGCGCCGTCGTGACGCCCTCGGCGCTGAAACGGCGGGCCCTGCTCAGCGCCCTGGCCATCAGGCTCAACCGGACGGTGGCCACCGGCGAACTGATCGACCTGGTCTGGGACGGCGCCGCACCGCCCACCGCGCGGGCCGCCCTGCAAGGACACGTCGCCGCCCTGCGCCGTCTGCTGGACGGGCCGGGGTTCGCCCTGGAGACCCGGGACTCCGGATACCTGCTGGCCGGCGACCCCGAGCGGGTCGACGCCCTGCGTTTCGCCCGCCTCTGCGAGGAGACGGCGGGCCGGCCGGGCGAGCCGGCCGGCCTCGCCGCGGCGGGCCGGGAATGCCCCGTGCCGACGTTGCGGACCGCGCTGGACCTGTGGCGCGGGCCCGCGCTCGCCGACTGCGGCTCGGACCGGCTGCGCGAACGGGAACTCCCGCACCTCACCGGCCTGCGGCTCGACGCGCTGGAACGGCTGGCCGAGACCCTGCTGCGGGCCGGCCGGGGCGGCGAGGCCGTCACCCCGCTGACCGAGGCCGCCGCCGCCCACCCGACCCGGCGGACCCTGGACGCCCTGCTGGCGCGCTGCCTGCAGCAGGACGGGCGGCACCTGGAGGCGCGGGAGCGCTTCGACCGCATGACGGCTCGCCCGACGGGGCTGCCTGGGGCGGGGTCGCACGGCGCTGGGCCGCGCGGCGCGGGAACTGCGCCGGGTGCCCGGCCCTCCGGGCCCGACCGCCGGTTCTGCGGCCGCCGCCTCGAACTCGCCCGCCTGGACGAGGCGCTGCCCGCCGCCCGGACCGGCCGCCCGGTCCTGGTCACCGGCCCGGCGGGCGCGGGCAAGACCGCCCTGGTCCGGTACTGGGCCGCGCAGCGGGCCGGGGACTTCCCGGACGGCGTCCTGGACGCCGCCCTGGGCGGCTTCGACCCGGGCGGGCCACGGGACCCCGCCGACGTCCTGGGCGGTTTCCTCACTGCGCTCGGCGTCGCGCCGGACGACCTGCCCGGGTCGACGGCCGAACGCTCCCGCCGCTACCGCGAACTCGTCGCCGGCCGGCGGATGGTGGTCCTGCTGGACGACGCGGCCTCCCGGGAGCAGATCCTCCCCCTCCTGCCCGACCCGCCGCCGCCCGGCGCCGAAGGCACGGAGTGGACCCCGGTCACCGTCGTCACCAGCCGCAGCCGACTGCACCGCCTGCTGGTCCACGAGGGCGGCGTCCCCATGCCGTTGGGCGCCCTCACCCACGAGGACGCCGTCACGCTGCTCGCCCGCGTCTGGGGGCCGGACCGGGCCGAGGACGACCCGGGCACCGTCGCCGAACTCGTCGAACGCTGCGAGCGCCTGCCGCTGGCCCTGCGGCTGGCCGCCACCCGGCTGGCCGCCCGGCCGGACTGGTCGGCGAGCGCTCTCGCCCAGGAACTCGCCGACCCGGAGACGGGGTTGACGGCCCTCTCGGGGGCCGGAACCGGCCCGGCGGATGCCCCGGCCGGCCTGGTCGCCGCCCTGGACCGGACCCACCGGACGCTGGCTCCCCCCGCGGCCCGGCTGTTCGCGCTGCTCGGCCTGCACCCCGGAGCGGTGCTCGACACCGCGGCCGCGGCCGCCCTGGCCGGTGCCCCGCGCGCCGCCACCCGCACCCTGCTGGCCGAACTCGACGCGGTCCACCTGCTGGACGAGGCGGCCCCCGGTCGCTACACCAGGCGCGAATCGGTGCGCCGCCACGCCGCCCGGTACGCCGCCGAGCTCGGCCGGGACGAACGGTCCGCCGCCCTGGACCGGTTGACGGACCACTACCTGGACGTCACCGCCGACTGGACGGCCACGTGTACGGCGGACGGCGGGCCGGCGTCGATCAGGGATGCGTTCGAGGAGGCGGAGAGCACCCTGCGCGCCCTGGTGCTCCTCGGTGAGCGCACCGGCCCGTCCCCCGGCACCTGGCGGCTCGCCCACCGCACCGCCCTGCTCCACGAGCAGACCGACCACGACCGGTCCCACTGGCGGACCGTCGCCGAGGCCGGACTGCGCGCCGCCCGGGCCGGGAACGACGACGCGGCCGTGGCCCGGCTCGGCACCGACCTCGCGGTCCTCCACACCGTACGGGCGGCCCACCACGCCGCCGCCGACCACCTGGACCTCGCGGTCACGGCGGCCGACCGGGCCGGGGACGAGGTCCTGCGCCACGACTGCCGCGGCCGGGTGGCCGCCGCGCTGCTGCGCACCGGGCAGCACCGCCGGGCCCTCCCCATGCTCGTCGACCTGGTGGAGGCCGCCCGGAGCCCGGCCACCGCCCACCTGCTGGTGCCCGCACTGACCGGCCTCGCCGACGCCCTGGTCCTGGCCGGGGAACCGGGCCCGGCCCTCGCCCGTGCCGACGAGGCCGTCCGGGCCGCCACCACCCGCGGCGAGGACGCCGCGGCCGTCCTGGCGCTGCACAGCCGCGCCCGGGCCCTGCACCTGCTCGGCCGGCGCGACGCCGCGATCGCCTCCGCCCGGCTCGCGGTCGCCCTGGGCCGGACCGCCGGCGTTCCCGCGGCCGAGAAGCGCGCCCACGAACTGCTCGCGGACCTGATGGGCGCGATCGGCCGGGGCACCGACGGGCCCGTGCCCCCTCGGCGGGCCGCAGCACCGACCACCACCCCCTGACCCCGGGCACCGGCAGTTCCGGGATCGTGGAAGAGGCAGAACCGGGTGAGGAACCGCAGGCAGTTCTGCCGGCAGAACGCCCGCGCCGCCGGATCCGCCCAAGCCCGCCCCGGCCCGGCCCCGGACGGCCGGTGGTGCCGGGCACGTTCACGATCATGGATACTTCTGCCTGTTCAGGCAGAAGTGCGGAACGCGAGCACACATGCGGGCACGGCGTGACCGGACGAGCGGGGGACGGGGCATGGTGGCTGGGGACGGCGGCAGGACCGACACGGGCGATTTCGGCCGGCTGTTGGCCGGGTACCGGTCGGCGGCGGGTCTGACCCAGGAGGAGCTCGCCGCAGCCGCCGGCGTCAGCCTGCGCGCCCTCGGCGACATGGAACGCGGCCGCACCCGCGGCCCGCAGCGCCGCACCGTCCGGGCACTGGCCGCCGCCCTGCACCTGGCGGACGACCGGGTCGGGGCGCTGGAGCGGGCCGCCCAGGCCGGGCGTCCGCGCAGCGTGCGGCCCGAACCCGCCCCGGTCGAGGACCGCGCCCGGGTCGAGGCCCCCGCCCCGGTCGAGGCGCGCGGCCCGGTCGAGGACCGCGGCCCGGCGCTCCGGGCGCCCGCCGTCGGCGAGGGGCAGAGCTCCCTCGCCCTGCCCCGCGACATCGCCGACTTCACGGCCCGCGAGGACGTCCTCGCCGAACTCGTCGCCCTCGCTTCGGAAGACCTGCCCGCGCACCCCCGCGTGGTGCTGGTCAGCGGCCAGCCGGGCCTCGGCAAGACGGCCTTCGCCCTGCACACCGCCCACGTCCTGGCCGGACGCTTCCCCGACGGCCAGCTCTCGCTCAACCTCGGTGCCATGTCCGCGCAGCCGCTGTCCGCGCACGACGCCCTCGGCCAGGTGCTGCGCGCCCTGGGTGTGCCGGACGCGGCCGTGCCCGTCGGGGCGGAGGAACGGGCCGGGCTCTACCGGGCACTGGTGCGCGAGCGCCGGCTGCTCCTGGTCCTGGACGACGCCGCCGACGAGGGCCAGGTGCGCCCGCTGCTGCCGGGCTCCGGACCGACGATGACCATCGTGACCAGCCGCAACCTGCTGCCGGGGCTGGAGTCGGTACGCCGGCTGAGCCTGGACGTGCTCACCGCGGCCGAGGCGGCCGACCTGCTCGCCCGGATCGCGGGCCGCGAGCGGATCGGGGCCGCCCCGGACACGACCGCGGAGCTGGCCCGGCTGTGCGGCTACCTGCCGCTGGCCCTGCGGATCGCCGGGCAGCGCCTGGTCGCCCGGCCGCAGCAGACCGTCGCCCACCTGGTGCGCCAACTGGCCGCCGAGGAGAACCGCCTGGACCTGCTGCAGACCGGCGACCTGGCGATCCGTCCCGCCTTCGACCTGTCCTACCGGCGGCTGCCCGCCGAGTCCCGGCTGGTGCTCCGGCGCAGCGCCCTGACAGCCGGACCGGACTTCACGGCGGCCGTCGCCGCAGCCCACACCGGCCTCCCGGAGGTCCGCACCGAGCTGCTCCTGGAGCAACTGGCCGACGCGGGCCTGGTCCAGGCACTCGGCGCGGACCGCTACCGGCTGCACGACCTGATCCGGCTCTGCGCCGGCGAGCGGCTGACCGTCGACGAGACGGCCGAGGAGGTGGCGCAGGCCCGCGACCGGGCCGCCCGACTGCTGCTCGGCCGCACCGTCGCCTGCGGGCTGCGGTTCGACCCCGAGCACGCCGAGGACGACACCGGCACCGCCGAGGCGGCGCAGTGGCTCGAACGGGAGCACCCCGACTGGCTGGCCGCCCTGCACTACGCGCAGCGGACCGGACTCCACCGCGAGGTGATCGACACCGCCGAGGCCGTGCACTGGTTCTCGGACCGGCTCATGAGCTGGGGCATCTGGGAAGAGGTCTTCCAGCTCTCGGTGGACGCGGCCCGCGCGCTCGGCGACCGCCAGGCCGAGGCCGTGCACGTCAACTACCTCGCCTGGACGAACAACTCCTGCCTGCACAACTACCGGCGAGGCATCGAACTCGCCGCCGAGGGGCTGCGGTTGGCAGAGGAGGTCGGTGACCGCGAACAGCAGGGCTGGGCGCTGGTCTATCTCTCCAACGGCCTGCGCAGCATGCAACGCCACGACGAAGCCCTCGACGCCCTGCGGCGGGCGCCGGACGCGTTCGCCGGGATCGACACCCGCTCGGCGGCGATCGGCAGGCTGGTCGCGCTGCGCGTCATCGCCACTTGTCTGCGCGAGTCCGGCCGGGCGGAGGAGGCGGTGGGAGCCCGCCGACGCGTCCTCGCCAGCACGCTGGAACTGGTGGAACGCCAGTCAACGCCACCGATGTACCTGCTGGCTGCCATGACCGCGCACGAACTGGGCCTGGACTGCGCGTCACTGAAGCACTGGTCGGCCGCCGAGACGGCCTATCGGCAGGCCCTCGCGTTCTACGAGGAGGCCGGCCGGCCCGACAGCATGACCAAGACCCTGACCGAACTGGGCACCGTGCTGATCGAACAAGGCCGCGCCGAGGAGGCCCGGGAGCTTCTCACCGAGGCACTCGGCCGGCTCGGCGACGACAGCCGGACCTACCCCGGCACCCGGCGCCCTCCCGGCGGGGGGACGGTCCCGCCCCGGTAGGCCACGCGCTGCTCCGCGGTGTCCCGGCAGGCCGGGACCGGCACCGGCCGTCGGCCCGGGCCGGATCGCGGCGCGTCACCAGGACACCTCGGCCCCGCCGCCGTCCGTCGCAGGCCTCCGGCCCCCGGTGGCGGTGCCCCCGCCGCTGCTGGTGACCGGTCGGCCGCCGGCCGCGGTGTCCGGGCCGGCCGCCCACCCGCCCCCGCTGGTGGCCACCCGCACGCCGGACCCGGCCTCCGTCCGCCCGCCCCGCGGCGCCGCGGCCGTCGTCCGGGCCTCCCGCGCCGCGGACTCGGTGCCGACCCGAACCGCCCGGGTCGTCGGTTCGGCGGCCGGGCGCCGGGCCTCGGCGCGGTCGATCCGGATCACCACGTTGCGCTCGCGGTTGGCGCGGTTCGGCCAGTCGTGGTCCTTGCTCCAGACCAGTTGGCTGCGGACGCCGTCCACGTCCGCCCACCTGCCCTGGGTGGCACGGACGTTGGCCCGCCAGGCCCCGTCGTACTCGTGTTCCAGGGACAGGTCCCACCCGTGGCCGCAGGCGCTGTCGTCGATGAGCTCGCTCGCTCCGACCGTGCCGGGGATCACCACGGTCTCACCCCGCCGGATCTCCACCACGATGCGCTGCGGCCAGTCCGCGTCCACCCCGACGACGGTGATCCTGCAAGGGCCTTCGTACCAGGTCATGGGCAACCTCCCGCGCGCGCCGACCGAGCCCGGTTCCGGACTCTCCGACCAGGCGAACGGCTCTCCCCGCCCCAAGGGTTCGAACGGGTGAACCGCCGGGCGGGTCCGGGCCGTAACGAGGGAGGGAGCGTCCGCAGGCCGATCGGCGGGGCGCTCCCGTCGACCGGACCGCATGGGAAGCCGAGGAGTTCTGGTGGGTACGAACACGGGTGGAGACGGTTCTCAGTCCGGGGGCATTCAACTGCCCACGGTCGCCTGGGAGATCGAGGACGACCCGGCAGCCGCCGAGACCGGTGCCGCGACCGGTGCCGAGACCGGGGCCGCGACCGGGGCCGCGACCGGGGCCGAGACCGACGCGCCCTCGTACGGGCAGGTCGAACCGGCGGAGGCGGCGGCCGAGGCTCCGGCCGCGCCGAGGTACGGCCGGGTGCTGCCCGACCCCAACGCGGTGCGCCGTCAGCCCGAACCTGTCGAGCCGCAGTCCGAGAGCGCCGAGCCGCAGCCCGAGCCCGCCGCCGTTGTCGAGACCGAGACCGAGCCGGAGGCCGTCGCCGACGATCGGCGGTCCCGGCGTCCGAACCGTATCCCGCCCGGGGTGTTCCCGTTCCTGTCGCCCGAGCCGGTGCTCCGCGACGCGCCCATGCCCGACCCGACCGCCGTCGGCTTCGACGGCGGAGTCCCGGACGGGATCGACGAGGAGGAGCCGGAGCACCGGCGGTCCAGGAAGCCGATGGTGTTCGCTGCCGTCGCAGTCGGCGCGCTGCTGCTGGGCCTGCCGTTCGTGCTGACCAGCGGCGGCTCGAAGGCCCCCGCCGCCGCGGCCGAGCAGCCGCCCGCCGGGGTCAGCGGGCCCGGCGACCCGCTGCCCACCCCGGGCCCGAACGACCCCACCGCCGTCGCGGTACCGGTCGACGGGGTGCCGGTCCCCAGCGGCTCGCCCTCGCCGACCGACGCCACCAACGGTGGTGCGAGCGGGACCGGCGGTGCGAACGGCACGGTTGACCGGCCCGCCGGTGGGGCCGGTTCGCAGGGCGGCCAGGGCACCTCCGGCGGCACCTCCGGCGGCAGCGCGGGCGGCGGTACGGGTGGCGGCACGGGCGGCGGTTCCACCTCCGGCGGCACCACGGGCGGCGGGTCGACCTCCGGCGGCGGCGCCCCGGTCGTCCCCCCGCCGGCCAAGACCACCCCCGCCGCGCCGACCTTCACCGCCGTCGCCGGAACCGGCTGCACCAACACGGGCGCCGGCTACGACCAGAACGGCTACTACACCGACGGCAGCAAGGGCTGGACCACCGGTACGACCGGCGGGTACGCGGGTTCGGGCTGCAGCGGCAAGTACGTGTCGGTGCCGATGTCCGGCAGCGCCAGCAAGGATGCCGGCAAGTCGGTGCTGTGGGCGTTCAGCACCAGTCCGGTCCCCTCCGGCACCTGCAAGATCTCGGTGTTCATCCCGAACAACGGTGACGTGAAGGCCGTCGGCGGCAAGCCCGCCTACTACACCGTGCAGCGGTACTTCACCACCGGTGAGGGCACCATCAGCGCGTTCACCATCGACCAGACCGCCAACCGCGGCAAGTGGGTCAACGCCGGAACCTTCCCCGTCACCAACGGGAAGATCGCCGTGATGCTGCACGACCGCGGCGTCGACTTCGGCTCCGGCGTCGACCAGGCCCACCACGCGGCCTCCGCCGTCCGGGCCGACTGCTCCTGACGGAACGTCGGGAACCTGCCGGCCCGTCGGCCCACCGCACCACCGCCCAGCCCACCCAGGAAGAGGAGAGCCCACGCCATGTCGCGCCACGTGCTGACGGTGTGCCCGGAACAGCGGGACGGCCGCTACCGCACGATCGGCGAGGCACTGGCGGAGGCCCGCAGCGGCGCGGTGATCTCGGTCCGGCCCGGCCGGTACGAGGAGAACCTGGTGATCAGCAAGCTGGTCACCATCACCGCCGCCGAGGCCCGCGGCACCGTCCGGATCACCGCCCGGCGCGGCTGCGTGGTCCAGGTCACCGCCGAGGCGGTGCAGTTGACCGGCCTGATCCTCCAGGGGCAGGACGAGGAACTGCCCGCTGTCGACGTGCCGCGCGGCCAGGCCGCCTTCCAGGACTGCGAGGTCGTCGGCAACTCCTGGACCGCCCTGCTCACCCGCGGCGACGGCTCGCTGGCGATGCGCGGCTGCCGGGTCACCAACCCGGCCGGCGCCGGCCTGGTGGAGACCTCCACCGGCAACAGCGTCATCGAGGACTGCGTCGTCGAACACCTCGGCAGCTCCGCCGTGGTGATCGGCGAACGGGCCGACCCGCTGCTGCGCAACTGCGTGCTGCGCGACGCCCGCGGCAACGGCATCTGCGCCAACGGCAACGCCCGCGGCACCTTCGAGGACTGCGAGGTCTCCGTCACCGACAAGCCCGGCATCGCCCTGGAGGAGAACAGCACCACCCGGCTGCTGCGCACCGACGTCCGCGACACCACCATCGGCGTCTACATCAGCTCCACCGCCCGGGTCGTGCTGGAGGACTGCACCGTCACCGGCACCTCCGGCCACGGCATCGCACTCGCCGCCGGCACCGACCCCGAACTGCGCCGCTGCCGCACCGCCCGCACCGCCGGCCACGGCATCCACGTCACCGGCCGCTCCCGCGGCACCTTCGAGGACTGCGAGGTCGCGGCCGCCCAGGGCACCGGCATCTGGATCGGCGAATCCTCCGGCCCCACCCTGTACCGCACCGTGGTCCGGGACTGCGGCGGCGACGGCCTGGAGCTGACCGGCGACAGCGCCGCCGACCTGGACCGGTTGGAGGTCAGCGACGCCGCCGGCACCGGCGTGCTGATCACCGAGGGCGCCAACCCGCGGCTGCGCCGCGCCGCCGTGCACCGGGCCAAGGGCGACGGGGTGGCCGTCCTGCGGGACGGGCGCGGCCAGTTGGACAAGTGCGAGGTGGTGGACGCCGGCCGCTCCGGCATCCGGATCGCCGACGGCGCCGACACCCGGATCGGCGACACCGCGGTGCGCGACGCGGCCGGCTCCGGCGTGCTGGTCGGCCGGGTCGGCACCGCACACCTGCGGGACTGCGAGATCACCGGCTCCGGCGAGGACGGCATCACCGCCGAGGACGACTCCGACCTGACCTGCACCCGGGTCCGCGCCGTCGGCAACCGCCGCCACGGTCTCCGGCTCGGCACCGGCGCCCGCGCCGTCCTGGTCAGGGTCGCGGCCGCCGAGAACACCGGCGACGGTGTCCGCACGGACTCCGTCGAAGCGGTCCGGCTCACCGGCTGCACCTTCTCCCGCAACAAGGGCTCCGGCCTGCGACAGACCGTCCCCAGCGAGCGGCTCGCCGTGGAGGAGCTGGTCAGCGAGGAGAACGGCCTGCCTGACGCGCACGGCACCGCCGCCGCCACCCAGTCGTCCGTCCCGGCCGCCCCCGAGGCCGGGACGGATCCCGCCCCCGGCGGCCCGGCCGCCGCCCCCACCGGGCCGGCCGCGCCCGCCCCGCCCGCCGCCCCGCCCGGCCCGCTGGAGGTGCTGGAGTCGCTGGTCGGCCTGGCCGAGGTCAAGGAGCAGGTCGCCACCCTGGTCAACCTCAACAAGCTGGCCCGGCGCCGCGAACTCGCCGGCATGCCCGCCCTCCCGATGAGCCGTCACCTGGTGTTCGCCGGCCCGCCCGGCACCGGCAAGACCACCGTCGCCCGGCTCTACGGCAGCATCCTGGCCGAACTCGGCGTGCTGGCCGGCGGCCAGCTGGTCGAGACCGCCCGCGCCGACCTGGTCGCCTCCGTCATCGGCGGCACCGCCCTGAAGACCACCGAGGTGTTCCGCTCCGCGCTCGGCGGCGTCCTGTTCGTCGACGAGGCGTACACCCTCTCGGCCGGCTCCGGCGGCAGCGGCCCCGACTTCGGCCGGGAGGCGATCGACACCCTGGTCAAGCTGATGGAGGACCACCGCGAGGAGATCGTCGTCATCGTGGCCGGCTACTCCACCGAGATGACCGACTTCCTGGCCTCCAACCCCGGCCTCGCCTCCCGGTTCAGCCGCACCGTCGAGTTCGCCAACTACTCCGACGAGGAACTCGTCACCATCGTCGAACGCGCCGCCGCGACCCACGGCTACACCCTCGCCGACGGCACCCGGGAGGCCCTGCGCACCCTGTTCGAACGGCTCCCCAAGGGCGAGGACTTCGGCAACGGCCGGGCCGCCCGCAAGGTCTTCGAGGAGATGGTGGACCGGCAGGCCACCCGCCTCGCCACCCGCCCCGAGATCTCCGACGAGGACCTGGCCCAGCTGCTCGCCGAGGACGTCACCCCCGCCGGACCCGACCCCGCCGCCCGCAAGGACGGCACCGAGCTGCTCGCCGAACTCCGCGCCATGGTCGGCCTCCCCGCCGCCAAGGAGCAGGTCGAGGACCTGGTCGACCTGCTCCGGCAGAACCGCCGCCGCGAGGAGGCCGGCCTGCCCACCGCCCGGATCGGCCACCACCTGGTCTTCGCCGGCCCGCCCGGCACCGGCAAGACCACCGTCGCCCGGCTCTACGGCCAACTCCTCGCCGAACTCGGCGTGCTGCCCACCGGCCAGCTGGTCGAGACCGCCCGCGCCGACCTGGTCGGCCGCTACATCGGCCACACCGCCCAGCTCACCAAGGAGGCCTTCGACCGGGCCCGCGGCGGTGTCCTGTTCATCGACGAGGCGTACACCCTCACCCCGCGCAACGGCGGCGGCAACGACTTCGGCCAGGAAGCCGTCGACACCCTGATGAAACTGATGGAGGACCACCGCGAGGAGGTCGTGGTCATCGTCGCCGGATACGAGGACGAGATGCAGCACTTCCTCGCCTCCAACCCCGGCCTCGCCTCCCGCTTCTCCCGGCAGATCGAGTTCGGCCACTACACCGACGAGGAGCTCGTCACCATCGTCGGCCGCCACGCCGAACAGGCCGGGTACACCTGCGCCCCCGAGACCGTCGCCGCCCTCGCCCGGCACTTCGCCGCCGTCCCCCGCGACCGCACCTTCGGCAACGGCCGCTACGCCCGCCAGACCCTCGAAGGCATGATCACCTGCCAGGCCCGCCGCCTCGGCCGCCTCGACTTCGCCGACGTCTCCGAGCTCAGCCTCCTCCTCCCGCAGGACATCGCCGACACCCGCCCCCGCAACCCCGCCTAGGGTCTGCCCGGCCCCGCGTTGGCGCGACGTTGGTGCGACGTTGGGGCGGCCCGCGACGGTGGGCGGCGGAAGACGGCGGGCCATGCAGGCGGCCGGCCCGATGCAGACGATTGTTGTGAAGGGCTCTACCGCTGTGGCCATCGACGTTACTGCTTGCCTGAAGGACACCCTCCCCGCCACCGGGCCGACCGGCGGTGCGACAGCCGCACGACCGGACACCACCCCGGGGACCGCACCGACCGCGGACGCCCCCGGCGCCGCCAGGGCGCCGCGACGCCCCACCCTCGACCAGCAGACCCTGGCCGAGCTGTACCGCCTGCACGGCGGCTACCTGCTGCGCGCCATGCTCCGCGCCACCAGCGGCGACCGGGGCAAGGCCGAGGACATCGTCCAGGAGACCCTGCTGCGCGCCTGGCAGAACCCGGACGCGATCCGCCGCGGCCCCGAGCACAGCCGGCCGTGGCTGTTCACGGTGGCCCGCCGGATCGCCATCGACCACTTCCGGATGCAGTCCGCCCGCCCGCAGGAGGTCGCGGGGGAGACCCCCGAGGGCCACGCCGGCGCCCACGACCCCTACGACGAGCTGGTGGACGCCCGCGACATGGCCGTCGCCCTCGCCGAACTCCCGCCCCACCACCGCGACGTCCTGGTCGAACTCCACATGAAGGGCCGCTCGATGGCCGAGGCCGCCGCCGTCCTCGGCGTGCCCGTCGGCACCGTCAAGTCCCGCAGCTTCTACGCCGTCCGGGCCCTGCGCCCCATCCTGGAGGCCCGCGGTCTCGCCTCCACCGGCCACTGACACCCCGGTGCAGGCCGGCCGCTGAGAGGCGCGCCACCCGAACCACCGGACCGCGGGCGTTGTGGGGCGCCCGCGGTCCGGTCGCAGTACTGCCCCTGACAGCGCCCGGGCCGGGCGACGGCGATGTCCACGGTTTCGGCCGCGGCGGCCGTGCGTCCGCGTACTGTGGTGCCCGAAGGGGGAGGGGAGCCGTTGCGCAGGGTTCCGCCGGAGATGTTCCGGTTCACGACGGGGGACAGGGCCGAGCTCTACGGTGCGATCCTCCAGGCCTTCGGCGCTGCCAACGAGCGGCTGGAGACCGCGCTGGGGCTGGACGACGTCCGGGTCCGGCTGCGGACGGTGGGCTGGCTCGACGACGTCCACGACGACGACCTGCAGGACGCGCTGCGCAAGCTCAGGGAGTGGCAGCTGCTCGATGTCGTGCAGAACCACGCCGAGAACTACCGCACCGCCGAGGAGTACGAGCGGCGCAACCTCCAGTACTCGCTGACCCGGCGCGGGGAGGCCGCGTTCGCCGGGGTCGAGCACGCGCTGTCGGTCCTCGCCTCGACCGGTGCGCTCCAGACCGCGGTGCTGGAGGCGATCATCGACCGGCTCGACACCCTGTACGTGCTGCTGGGGGATCCCGCGTCCCCGGATCGCCGGGTCTTCTCGACCCTGCAGGAGCTGGAAGGCCACCTGGAAGCGCTGCTGGCCAACACCAAGGCGTTCAACGGCGAGTTGCAGCGCCTGCTGCGGGCCGAGGGCGCCGACCTCGAGACCTTCCGGGAGGTGAAGGCCGCGACCGTGGCCTATCTCCAGGAGTTCCTGGTCAACCTCGATCAGCGGGGACAGGCCGTCACCTCCGCCGTGCAGCGGGTCGAGGAGTGCGGGGTGTCCCGGCTGCACGAGCGGGCGCTGCGGGGTGCCGAACTGCCGCCGACCGCCGGCGGCAATCCCGCGCCGGCCTGGCTGGAGCGCCGCCGGGCGCGGTGGGAAGGGCTGCAGGCCTGGTTCAGGCCGACGGACGGCTCCCGCCCCCGGGTGGAACAGCTGCACGACGTGGCGCGCCGCGCGATCGTGACGCTCCTCCAGGTCCTCGACCGGATCACCGAGTCACGGCGTCGCTCGTCCAGCGCCGTGCAGGACTTCCGCGAGCTGGCCCGCTGGTTCGCCGCGGCGCCCACGGAGGACGACCTGCACCGGCTGTGGTCGGCCGCGTTCGGTCTCGGCCCGGCACGCCACGCCCATCTCGCCCACCCGGACCCGGAGTTGGTTCCGCCGTCGAGCAGCTGGGCGGAGGCCCCGCCGGTGGAGGTGTCGACGCTGCTGCGGACCAGCGGCCGGACCGAGCGGTTCACCCGCACCGGCAGGGTGCGCGACATCGGAGGGCTCAAGGCCGCCCGGGCCGAGCGGGCCCGGAAGGAGCGTGCCGAGCTCGAAGCGGCGTGGGACGTCCTGGGAACCGACGGCCCGGTGCGGCTCTCCGACTTCGGTGTGCTGGACGACGCGGTCTTCGAGCGGCTGCTCGACCTGCTCGGCCGGGCGCTCGCCGTGCGCCCGGACGAAGGCGGGGCGCGCCGCACGGTCACCTCCGACGGCCGGGTCGAGGTCGTTCTGCGCCCGCTGCCCGAGGGCGGCCGGGCCGTCCTGCGAACACCCCGGGGGAGGCTGGAGGGCCCCGACTTCCTGGTGGAGGTCCGCCGTCCGGGCGTCGCCCGGAACCCCGGGCAGCGGGAGGCGCGATGAGCACCCTGGCGAACCAGCTGGTGCTGGCCGAGCGGCAGGACATCGCCAGGGGCGTCCGGCTGCTCCTCGGCCGGCCGCTGATCACCGAGCGCGCAGACCCGTCGGCCTTCGCCCTGATCCGCCGCCGCCAGGACCCGTTGACCACGTGGTTCGACTACCACTGCGGCTGGCAGCTGGTGGTGGAGCCGCGCCTGGGGTACGCGCGCCTGTTCAAGATCCGGGCCGTCCCCGACGGCTCACGTCCCGCCCGCCGGCCGCGGTCCGGCAGGGCGCCGTTCGACCGCCGCCGCTACACCCTGCTGTGCGTCGTCGCGGCCGAGCTGCTCCCGGTCCCGGTGACGACCGTCGGCCTGATCGCCGACCGCGTCGTTCAGGCCTGCGCCACCGACGGGGCGCTGCCGCCCTTCGACACGGCGAGCAGGGCCGAGCGGATGGCCTTCGTCGACGTCCTCAAGCTGCTGGAGCACTACGGCGCGTTGCTCACCCTGGACGGTGTCACGGAGACCTTCGCCGACTCCGCGGACGCCAAGGTCCTCTACCGGGTGGACGCCACCGTGCTGACGCGCCTGCCGGCCGCGCCCGTCGGGCCGTCCCGCCTGGCCGTCCCGGCGGAGGACGTGCCGCTCCACTTCGAGGAGCTCCTCCGGGGCATCGTCCGGGAGGGCCGGTACGGCGGCGCGGACGCCTCCGACGCCCAGCGCAACCTCCGCCTCCGGCACGCGGTCCTGCGCAGGCTGTTCGACGATCCGGTCCTGCACCACGACGAGCTCCGCCCCGACGAACTGGCCTACCTCACGTCGCCGACCGGCCGCCAGATCGTGCGGCGTGCCGCCGAACAGGGCGGCTTCGTGCTGGAGGAGCGGGCCGACGGACTCCTGCTCGTCGACCCGGACGGGCTCGCCACCGACAGCCGCTTCCCGGACGACTCCGCGACGGCCCGGGTGGCCGCCCTGCTCCTGCTCGAACCGCTGACGGCCGCCCCGGGCGGCCTGACGCCGGAACAGCTCGGCGTCGAGGTGGACGGACTCCTGCGGCGCTTCCCCCGCTGGGCGAAGAGCTACCAGTCGGAGGACGGCGCCCAGCGCCTGACGGCCGACGCCCTGCGCGTCCTCGACGACTTCGGCCTGGCCGGCCGGATCGGCGACCGCACCGTACCGCGGCCCGCGGCGTTCCGGTACCGGACCACCGTGACCGACGGCCCCGCCACCTGACCAGAGAGCCCTTCCGATGACCGTGACCCAGCTCCCGCAGCCCGCCCCGCCCGCGCTCCGGCCGGCGGCGGTGCGGTGGCGGCCCGCCCGGGCCGGCATCCTCAACGTCTGGCGCTACCACGACGAGACCTTCACGTTCCACCAGGGCCGGCTGCTGCTGCGGGGGCAGAACGGGACCGGCAAGTCCAAGGCCCTGGAGGTGCTGCTGCCGTTCCTGCTCGACGCCAGCCTGCGGCCCAACCGGCTCTCCACCTTCGGCGGGTCCGAGCGCACCATGCACTGGAACCTGATGGGGGAGGGCACCTCGGGCAAGACCCGGGTCGGGTACGTGTGGCTGGAGTTCGTCCAGGACGACGGCGTACCCGTCCGGTTCACCTGCGGCGCCAGACTCCAGGCGAGCTCGCACACCACCGGGGTCACGGTCGACTACTTCACCACCGGCGCCCGGATCGACCGCCCCGGAGGCCTCGCCCTGGTCAACGAGGCGGGGCAGCCGCTCACCCGCGCCGCCCTGGCCGAGTCCCTGCAGGACCGGGGCGAGCTGCACGGATCGCCGTCCGACTACCGCAACGCGGTCCGCGGCACCCTCTTCCCCGGGCTGAACGAGCAACGCTACGACGCCCTGATCACCGCCCTGCTCCAGCTCCGGACACCCAAGCTCTCCGAGCGCCTGGACCCGTCCCTGCTGTCCTCCCTGCTCTCGCGGGCCCTGCCCCCGCTCGGCCAGGGCGAGATCACCGAACTGGCCGAGGGCTTCGAACGCCTCGACCGCCAGCGCGAACACCTGAAGACCCTGGACGAGGAGGTGGCCGCGGCCACCGCCGTGGCCAACCAGCAACGCGGCTACGCCCAACGCGTGCTGCGCGCGGGAGCGGCGGCCCTCATCTCGGCGACGACCGAGATGGACAACCTCACCCGGATCGCACGGGAGAGCGAGGAGGCCCACACCGAGGCCGTGCGCCGACGAGAGGAGGCCACCGCGGCGCGGGAGGAGCTGGAGCACCGCCGCCAGGAGATCGACGGCGCCGTCGAGGGCCTGCTCGACTCCGAGACCTACCGGCAGGGGCAGGAACTCGACCAGCTCCGGCGCAGGGCCGAGCAGGCCGACCGGAACGCCGCCCGCAGCCGCGCCGCCGCCGACCGGAAGGCCGGGACGGCAGCCGAGGACGCCGAGCGCGCCGAGGACGCCCGGCTGCGCTCCGACCAGCGGGCCGAACACGTCCGCGCCGCCCGGGAGGACACCCGGGGCGCAGCGCGCCGAGCGGCCATGGAGTCCCTCTGCACCGAGGTGGAGACCGTGCTCGGCGCCGAACCGCAGCCGCCCGGGGAGACGGGCGAGCAGGGGCACGCGGCACGCCGGCTGCTGCGCGGTGCGGTCGCCTCGCGACACGGCCGCATCGCCGAGGTCCGCGCCGCCGTCGACCGCCACGAACGGTCCGTCACCGACCGGACCACCGCCGAGCGCCACCTGGAAGCGGTGCGCGAGCGGCTGGCGGAGGCGACCGCGCGGCGCGAGGAGAACGCCCGCGGGTACGACGACGCCGTCGACACGCTCGCCGACCGGCTGCGCCGGTGGGCGAGCGAGGAGTGCGCCGAGCTGCGCATCGACGACGCCGACGACCTTGCCGCCCGCGCGGCCGTCGAAGCCGAGGTGCTCACGCTGGTCGAGGCCGCCGCGCGGGTGGCCGAGCGTGCCGTCACCGCCGAGGAGACGACCGCGCAGGCCGCCCGGGACACCGCCCGCGCGCGGCGCGACCGGCTGGCCGACGAGCTCGAACGCACCGCGGCCGCCGCCGATCTGCCGCCGCTGCCACCACGGACCCGTACGACGGACCGGTCGGTCCTGCCGGGCGCGCCCCTGTGGCGGCTGGTGGCCTTCCGGCCGGACGTCCCTCCCGCCGACCAGGCCGGAATCGAGGCCGCCCTGGAGGCGGCCGGCCTGCTGGACGCCTGGCTGACCCCCGACGGCGGCCTCGCCGTAACCGGCCACGACACCCTGGCCGATCCGGTGTCGGCCGTGCCCGCGCCCGGCCCCTCGCTGCTCGACGCCCTGACTCCCGAACCCGACGGACCGGTACCGGCGGCCCAGGTGCGGCAGTTGCTCGCCGGCATCGCCTACGGCCGCACGCTCCCCGCCGGCCACCCGGCCGCCGTGGCGGCCGACGGGAGCTGGCGACTGGCGACCGCGGTCGGCTCCTGGGCCAAGCAGGAGTCCAGCCACATCGGGGCGGCGGCCCGCGAGCGGGCCAGGCAGCGCCGGATCGCCGAGCTCTCGGCCGACCTGGCCGAGGCCGCTGCCACCGTCGCCGGGTTCGAGGCCGACCTGCGCGCCCTCGCGGACCGCCGGCACCGCCTCGGCGTCGACCTGCGGTCCAGGCCGCACCACCGGGAGGTGGAGCGGGCCAGGCACGCCTGGGACCGCTCGCGGTCCGAGACCGGTGCGCGCGAGGACGCCGTACGCGAGGCCGTCGAGCAGCTCGCCCGGGAGGAGAGCGCCGTCGCCGCCACCCTCCGAGGGCTGGCCCTCGCCTCCGCCGAGCACGCGCTGCCGACCGACCGGGCCGCCCTGGACGCCACCGCGGCAGCCGTCGACGTGCTGCGCGAGCAGGCCGAGGTCTGGTTGGACGCCCACCTCGGCTGGGCCGCGGCCCGCGACGCCCGGGACGTCGCCCTCGGCCACGCGGAGGCCTCCCGGGCCGGGGCGGCGGAGAGCGCGTCCGAGGCGGAGGACGCCGAGGCGGTCGCCCGCGGGCTCCGGTCGTCGCTCCGAGCAGTGGAGGAGACCGTCGGCGAGGACTACTGGCAGGTGGCCGACCGGATCGGCGACCTGCGCCAGGAGTCCGCCCTGACCCGCCGTCGGATCGAGGACGGCACCCGGGCGCTGATCGCGCTGGAAGGCCGGATCGGCGCCCTCGGCGCCACCACGGCACAGGACGCGGACCGCCGGGACGGGGCCGTCGCGGCCCGCAACGAGGCCGCCGGCGGCTTCCGGCGCCTGTGCGTCCTCGGATTCCCCGAGGACGCCGGCCTCGACCTCGTGCTCACCTCGACCGACGGCACCCGGGCCACCCTCGAAGCGGCGCGCGAGACGGCCGCCAGGTGGCCCAACCTGCCGCACACCACGAGAAACCTCGGCGACGCCCTGAACCGGCTCTCCGAAGCCGTCCACCGGGCCCGCCAGAGCCTCAGCAGCCGCGCCGACCTCGAACTCGAAGCCGAGGCCGACCTCCAGGTGCTCACCGCCACCATCGACGGCATCCGGGTCGGCGCGGCCGGCCTCCTCGCCATCCTCGGCACCGAGCGCGACCGCAGCCAGGACGACATCACCGCCGCCGAACGCGGCCTCTTCGACCGGACCCTCACCGGCGACACCCGCCGCCACCTCGCCTCCCGCATCCGGCAGGCCGGTGAACTGGTCGAGCGCATGAACGGCCACCTCGAACGGGTGCGCACCGCATCACGGGTCGCCGTCCGCCTGGTCTGGCAGATCCACCCCGACCTGCCCGCCGGCACCCGGACGGCCCGCGAGCTGCTGCTCAAGGACCCCGCCCGGATCACCGAAGCCGACCGTGAGGCGCTGCACGCCTTCTTCCGCGGCCGGATCGAGGAGGCCAAGACCCGGAACACGGCCGCGACCTGGGAGGAGCAGCTCGCCGAGGTGCTCGACTACACGGCCTGGCACCAGTTCGTCGTCAAGCTGGACCGCGCCAACGGCTCCGGATGGCACCTGCTCACCAAGAAGCTCCACGGCGCGCTCTCGGGCGGCGAGAAGGCCATCGCCCTCCACCTGCCGCTCTTCGCCGCCGTCGCCGCGCACTACGAGGCCGTGCCGGAATCCCCGCGGCTGATCCTGCTCGACGAGGTCTTCGTCGGCGTCGACACCGTCAACCGCGGCCAGGTGTTCGCCCTCCTCGCGGCGCTCGACCTCGACCTGGTGCTCACCTCCGACCACGAGTGGTGCACCTACCTGGAGCTCTCCGGGATCGCCATCCACCAACTGATCACCGGCGGTGACGGCGACGACGCCGTCACCAGCGCCCGCTTCACCTGGACGGGCACCGAGCTGCTGGCGGACGGAGCCGAGCCGGACGGGCCCGGAGCGGACGGAACCGAGCCGGACGGAACCGAGCCGGACGGGGCGGCATGACGGACCGCCATCCCCTGGACCTCCCCGAGCTCCGCCCGCTCTGGTCCGCCGTCCACGGCCGTCTCTCGACCGGACGGCCCGTCAGCCGGGTGCGGTCCGGGCCGCTCGACGAGGCCGGTCAGGAGGCCCTGGCCGACCTCCTCGGGCTCGACCGGCTCCCGGGCACCGCACCGACGATCCCGCTCGCGAGCCTCGACGGCGCCGTGTCGGCCGTCTGCGGCCGGAACGTCCGGGAGGTGGTCACCGCGATCGTCGGCCCGATCCGCGACCGCGCGGCCGAGCGCGAACAGGCGAGCGGTCGGCGCGACGCCCTCTGGGCCTGGTTGGCGGGCCACCGGACGGTCACCGCCCAGCCCGTCCTCCTCGACTGGGCCGGCCAGCTGCGGACCAACGGCCTCGTCGACGGTTCCACCGACCGCACACGGGCGCTGCTGACCTCCGCGCTGACCGTCCTCGCCGCGCTCCCGGCCGGGGGCGAGCCACTGCCGGTCCTCGCCGCCCGCCTGCTCGACGGAGACTCACACGCCCTCGACGACGGGACCCGGCTGTCCGGCATCGTCCTGCGCGCCCTGGCGGTGCTGTACGACACCGACGTGCCGGACGGCGCCGAGGCCCGGCGCGCACTCTGGAGCCGCGCCGGGGTGGCCGACGACCAGCTCTCGGCCACCGCACTCGCCGTCGGCCTGTCCCTTCGCGGAGACGGCCCGGTCGCGAGGGTCTCCCGCATCTGCGCCGAAGCCGGTCACCCCGTGAGCCTCACCCTCGCCCAGCTCCGCTCACCCGGTGAGCTCGCCCTGCCCGCGGGGCCGGTGCACATCACCGAGAACCCCAGCGTGCTCGCCCTGGCCCTGCGCCGCTTCGGCCACCGGTGCCCGCCGCTCGTCTGCACCTCCGGCTGGCCCAACACCGCTGTGATCCACCTGCTGCGCCTGCTCGCCGACAGCGGCGCCTCCTCGCTGCGCCACCACGGCGACTTCGACGGCGAGGGCATCCGGATCACGGCCCACGTTCTCGCCAAGACCGGAGCCGTCCCCTGGCGCATGGCCTCCGACGACTACCGGGCCGCCGCGACCCGGGCCCCGGGCCCCGATCCGGGGCGGCTCACGCCCGCGCCGTGGGACGGCGAGCTCGTCGGCCTCATGGCCGAACTGCGTACCGCCGTGGTCGAGGAACTGGTCGCCGACGTCCTCCTCGACGATCTGGCCGCGGCCTGACCGCCGCCCGGGGCGGCCGCGCGTGCGGCTCCGGGGACGCCCACTGCCGCGTGTCCTCCCGCCGGCTGGCCCCGGGCGTGCCGGGGGCAGAGCCTGGGACGGGAGGCGCGAGATGGGCACTTCGTACGACGTGGTGATCGTCGGGGGCGGCAGCGCGGGCTGTGTGCTCGCGGCGCGGTTGAGCGAGGACCCGGCGCGGCGGGTGCTGCTCGTCGAGGCAGGGCCGGACTACGGGCCCGGGAGTCTCCCGGCCGACCTCGTGGAGGGCACGCAGGGGCCGGCGGCCTCGCACGACTGGGGCCTGCACGGAGTGGGTGTCCGCGGCGCACCGGCACTGGAGCTGCCGCGCGGCCGGGTGACCGGCGGCTCGTCGGCGGTCAACGCGACCTTCGCGCTGCGCGGGCACCCGGCGGACTACGACGGGTGGGCCGCGGGCGGCGCGCGGGGGTGGGCGTTCGCGGACGTCCTGCCCGCCTTCACCCGCCTCGAACGCGACCTCGACTTCGGCGCCGCCGACCACCACGGCAGCGACGGGCCGCTGCCGATCCGCCGGTACGCGGGCGCCGAGCGGTCCGCCGTCGCGGACGCGGCCGACGAGGCGATGACCTCGCTCGGTCTCCCGCCGATCGCCGACCACAACGCGCCCGGCGCGGTCGGGGTGGCGCCGCTGCCGGTCAACGCGGTGGGCGGCCGGCGGATCAGCACCGCCTCCGCCTACCTCGACCCCTGCCGGTCGCGCGCCAACCTCGACGTCCTCGCCGACACGCTCGTGCGGGAGGTCGTCGTCCGCCGCGGCCGGGTCGCGGGCGTACGCCTGGACGCCACCGGGGAGGTCGTTCCCGCCGTCGCGGCGGTCGTCGCGGCGGGTGCCTACCTGTCGCCGGGGCTGCTGCTGCGGTCCGGGATCGGTCCGGCGGCGGAGGTGGCGGCCCTCGGCCGGCCGGTCGAGGTGGACCTGCCCGGTGTGGGGGCCGGCCTCGTCGACCATCCGGCGGTCTCGATCGACTTTCCGTTCGCCGGCCCGGTCGGCCGCCACGCCCGGTTCCAGCTGGTCGGCACCTGTCACAGTGGGTCGGCCACCGGACCGCCGGACCTGCAGCTGGTCGCGGTCGGCCCCTATCCCGCCGGCGCCGGCGCCCACGGGTGTTCGGTCTTCACCGCGCTGCTGAAGCCGGCCTCACGCGGCCGCGTCCTGGTGCGCTCCGCCGACGCGGCCGCACCGCCGGACATCGACCTCGGCTACTTCGCCCACGGCGGCGACCTGCCCCGCCTGATCGAGGGCCTCCGACTGGCCGAGGCCGTCACCCGTACGCCGGCGTGGGAGGCGATCACCGCCGCCCCGGAGGCCGGCCTCCCCGCCGGGCTGCTCGACGACGAGGCGGCGACCCGGGCCTGGGTACGGGCCCACACCTGGACCTACCACCACCCGGTCGGCTCGTGCGCGATGGGCACCGACCCCGGGGCGGGCGCCGTGGTCGACCCGGAGGCCCACGTCTTCGGCGTGGTGGGCCTGTCGGTGGTGGACGCGTCGATCATGCCCGACATCCCGTCGGCCAACACCAACCTGCCGACCGTCATGATCGCCGAACACGTGGCCGCCCGGTGGGACCGGAACCGGCCGAACGGAGCCCCGCCCCGGAGCCCGGGGTGAGGTGGCCCGCGGTGGCCAGCCCGTGGAGCAGCCCGATGGTGGCCTCCTCGTGCGAGGCGAAGACTCCGTGGTCGCTCTGCCAGGTGAGCGCGCGGGTCGCGCGGGCGGCGAAGCGGCGTTGCAGGTCCGGGTGCATGGCGCGGTCCTCGGAGCAGACCACGTAGGTGCTGGGCCGCTGGTGCCAGGCGGCGCGGGTCGTCGGCTGATGGCCGGGGGCCATCGTCTGGGGGACGAGCTCGGCGGTGTGGCGGGCCCGTTCCTCCTCGCCGAGTCGGGCGTGGAACAGCCGTCCCGCGGCTTCCGGGTCGATCGTCGTGGTCCCGGCGGGACCGCCGATCATGCTGGTCGCCAGGTCGGTGGGCGGTGCACCGGCGAGCAGGCCGAGGGCGGTCTCGCCGAGGTCGGGCATCATCGCGGCGAGGTACACGAGGTGGCCGACCGTGTGCGGCGGAAGGCCGGTGATGACGGCGCCGCCGTAGGAGTGCCCGCACACGACGGCGGGGCCGCCCTCGGGCAGTCCGTCCAGGGCGCTCTCGGCCGCGGAGATGTCGGCGGCCAGCGAACCGCGGTGCAGCTCGGCGACGGCCACGGCGACACCGCGGGCCCGCAGCCCGGCCGCGACGCCGTCCCAGGCACGACCGGTGTGCCACGCGCCGTGCACCAGCAGCACCCCGCGGGGCGCGGAGGGCGGGGTGGGGGAGGAGGGGGAGGAAGGGATCATGACCGGGCCTCTCGGTGCTCAACCGTTTGCGGACAAGAGTCACCAGTCGGGCAAGAGGATTCGGCTTCCGCGCCGGAAATGTGGCGCAGCCGGCCGGGAACCGTGCGGACGCGGGGGGTGCCCGCGCGGTTCCCGGGCCCGGCGCTACTTGCTGACGGCGAAACGCATCAGGTCCTTCTCGTCGCCCTGCTTGATCTTCCCCGTCTCGTTGATCACCTGGAGCTTCCAGCCCGAGCCCACCCTTATCGCCTTGGCGACGGCGCAGCCGTTGTCGTTGGTGAGCATGCTGGGCCAGATGTCGGCGACCTGCTGGCTGCTGCCGCCCGTGGCGTCGTACACCTTGAAGCTGATGTTGCGGGCGTTCTGGAACGCGCTGCGCTTCTTGTAGGCGGCCGCGATGAACACGATGGAGGTGATGTGGGCGGGGATCTGGTCGAGCGTCACGGTGACCGTCTCGTCGTCGCCGTCCCCGTGGCCCGTCTGGTTGTCGCCGCTGTGGACCAGCGAGCCGTTGCCCATGGGGTCCAGGGAGTCCAGCCCGGCGAGGCGCACGGGCTCGGTGCCGTGCATGGCGATGGCGATCAGGTCGAGGTCGGTGCCGGTCTTCTGCCGGAGCTTGCCCAGCAGCCCGCCGCTGCTCCCCGCGGTCGGGTCCCAGGACACCCCGATGGACAGGTGGGTCACCCCGTCCAGATCTGCCGGGCCGTCGTCCTTCGTCAGCGTGATCATGGGTGATCCTCTCGGTGGGTGGACTGTCGTGGTGTCGAGTCTGCCTGATGCCCGCCCGCGGCCTGCCGCGGGTCGGACCCGGCGGGGACGGACCGGACGTCACATCATCGCAGTTCACCGGGCGCCTCTTCGTTCCGGCTCACGGCGGTGACGGCCTGCCACGCCTCCGGACCGCGGCGCCGACTCGCGGGGCGGTGGCCCCCGGCGGCGTACGCGCACACGACCGAGGGGCGGCCCGGGAGGGCCGCCCCTGCGGTGCGGATCGTCGAGGTCCTGCCGGAGTACTAGGCCCGCCGCGAGCGGCGGAGCCGGATCAGCACGCCGCCGGTCCCGAACAGGGCCGCCGCGCCGAGCAGCAGGGGCAGCTCGTCCGAACCGGTGTGGGCCAGCTCGCCCTTGGCCGCCGGAGCGGACGCCAGGGAGTCGGACGAGTGTCCGCCCGACGGCCGCGAGTAGTCGGCGTCGGACTTGCCGTGGGAGTCGGAGTGGCCGCCGGCGTGCTCGCCCTTGTGCCCGTGCTCGCCCTTGCCGCCGTGCTCGCCCTTGTGCCCGTGCTCGCCCTTGCCGCCGTGCTCGCCCTTGTGGGGGTGGGCCGAGACCACGTTGGACACGTGGACCTTGCCGCCGTTGCTGTTGTGGTTGCTGTTGTGGAGGCTCTGGTGGTTCTCGAGCTTGTTCTCCACCTTGTTCTCGACCACGACCGTGACCACGACGTTCTGGTTCTGGCCCTGGGCCTGACCCTGGTTCTGGTCCTGCCCCTGGGCCTGGCCCTGGTTCTGCTCCTGACCCTGGCCCTGGGCCTGACCCTGACCCTGGTTCTGGTTCTGCTGGTCGCCGTTCCCCGGCTTGTCGCCGTGCTCGTCGTGCCCGGGCTTGTCGCCGTGGTCCCCGTGGCCCGGCTTGTCGCCGTGCTCGCCGTGGCCGGGCTTGTCGCCGTGCTCGCCGTGCTTCGGGGGCTCCTCCTGCTTCGGAGGCTCGTGCTTGCCGTGGTCCGAGCCGCCGCCGAGCGGCTGGGGCGCCTGCTCGGCCGTCTCGGTCGACGGTGCGCCGGCGGTCATCGCCTCGCCGGCCGGTTCGGCGGCCGGGGCGGGCGCGAAGGACGACTCGAACCCGGGAAGGTCGAAGGCCTCTCCGGCGACGACCGACTGCGCGAACTCGTCGAACCACTGGTTCTGTTCGGATCCGGCCGACGCGAAGGTCGAGGCCGGGGTGAGCTCGGGGAGGGTGTTGGCTTGCGCCGTACCGCCCGTGCCGAGAGCGAGGGCGAATGAACAAAGTCCGGCCACGACGAGACCGGAGGCACGCGTCTGCATGACTCTCCTAGATGATCGGTAAAGCGGAACTTATGTCTACGATCTGTCGCGAGAGGATGACGTGCGGCGCCACCACACAGTCACCGGGATGGACGAAACAGATGCCCTTCGTGGGCGAATCCAGGGTCTCTGAGCTGGGGCGGAGCGGATCGGCGCGGGTCAGCCGGTCGGACGACCCATCAGGACCGTGCGGGCCTCGGCGTGGTCGCCGGCGGCCAGCAGCAGCTGGGCCGTCCGGTGGCGGGTCTCCAGGGCGAGGGCCGGGTCGGTGTTGTCGAGCGGGTGCAACTGGGGCATCAGGGAACGGAGTTCGGCGAGTGCGGCGGTGTGGTCGCCGAGCCGGTCCAGGCACTGCGCGGCCTCGATGCGCAGGCGCAGGGTCTGCGGGTCGGTCGGGCCGGCGTCGGCGGCTGAGCGCTCGGCCAGCAGCCGCAGCTCCGGGAGCGCGGCGTGGAAGCGGCCGGCCTCCATCAGCGTCGCGGCGTACTGCCTGCGCAGCATGTGGACGACGGTCGCGTGCGGGCCGTGGGTCCGTGCGGCGGCGGCCAGGGCGTCGCCGAGCACGTCCACGGCATCGGTGATCCGGCCGGTGTCCAGCAGTCGCTTGGCCTCCTCGACGGCGGCGGCGAGGTCGGCGTTCCCGGTGGTGGTCGGAGCGGTGGTGCCGGGAGCGGCAGCAGCCGGGGCGGGCGTGGCCGGTGGCCGGGGCGGGCGCGGGGGAGGCCCGCCGTGCCAGGGCGCGTACGGCTGCCGGAACGGCCGGGTCGGGTCCATCGGCACGCCGGGGCCGTCGAGGGCGGACGGGACCGCCGCGGGCAGCAGGGGCTCCAGCGCGCGGTAGACCTCGGCCGCGTCCGCCGGCCGGTCCCGCGGGTCCTTGGCGAGCAGTCGCAGGACCAGGTCCTCCAGCGGCTCCGGAACCTCGGGCCGGAGCCGGCGCAGCGGCACGGGCGCCTCGTGGAGGTGCTGGTGCAGCACGGCGAGGGGCGTCGAGCGGGCGAACGGGACGGTGCCGCCGAGCAGTTCGTGCAGGATGACGCCGAGCGAGTACAGGTCGGTGCGCGGGCCGACCTCGTCGCCGAGGGCCTGTTCGGGGGCCATGTACGCCGGGCTGCCGATGTGCGAGCCGGTGAGGGTGAGCCGGGTGGTGTCGGCGCCCAGGACGGTGACGAGGCCGAGGTCGAGCACGACCAGGGTGCCGTCGGGGCGGACCATGACGTTGCGCGGCTTGAGGTCGCGGTGCACGGCGGGCACCGCGTGGACGGCGGCCAGCACCGGGCAGAGCTGCGCCGCCACGGCGACCGCCCACGGCCAGGGGTAGGGCTCGTGCTCGGCCAGGTGTTCGGCCAGGTCCGCGCCGCGGACGTGCTGCATCACCAGGTAGAGGTCCTCGCCCTCGCAGGCGGCGTCGTGCACGGTGACCAGTCCGGGGTGGTCGACCTGGGCGGTGACCCGGCACTCCCGGCCGAAGCGCCGCCGCAGTTCGTCGGACTGCTCCGGGCCGGAGATCCGGTCGGGCCGGAGCAGCTTGACGGCCACCTGCCGGTCGAGGGTGCGGTCGTGGGCCGCCCACACCTGTCCCATGCCGCCCTGCCCGACGAGCGTCACCAGCTCGTAGCGCCCGGCGAGGAGCCGACCCTTCACGGGCGGTCCTGCTGCTGGAGGTAGCTGCTCAACTCGTCCAGCCCGGCCCGGACCTGCCCGATGCGGTCCTGCGGCGGCACGGCCGCGGGCGGGTACGCCGGTGGGGCCGGCGGCGGCACGGCCCAGGCCGGGCCGGGCAGGGCCGGGTCGGGCCAGGCCGGCCGGTGGGGCCAGGCGCCCGCGGGCACCTGCGGACGGGGCCGCAGGCGGACGGCGAGGACGTACGCCGAGACGAAGACCGCGTTCCCGAGCAGGAACACCATGCCGAGGTCGGTCCGCCAGTCCTCCGTGGTCCCGACCAGCGCCATGCCGCTGACGGACGCCACCCCCACCCCGGCGAACAGCAGCCAGTCGCGGATGCGGCGGTGCACCAGCGCCGGCCACAGCATCGGGATCCAGGCCAGCATGCCGAGGCTCGCCAGCGAGACGGCGGCGAGCACGATCCGCGCGGCCATGGTCCACGCCCGCACGGCGCGGCTGGGCCCCGGCGGTGTCGGGTCGGGGCCGTACATGGCGGGACTCCTGGTCGGCGGGTCGGATCGGCGGGTGCCGGGGTCAGCCTACCGATCCCCGCCGCCGGGGCGTCCGCCGCACCGGGGCCGGGCTCAGGAGGGGCCCACGCTCCCGTCGGTCAGCCCGTCGTACAGGCCCTGGACCAGCAGTTCGCCCAGTCGGGCGGCGGACCGTGACGCCTCCTCGAAGGCGGCGACGGCGCGGAACCGCTCGCCGTAGCGCCGCTGGTCGGCGGGCGGCAGCCGCGGCACCTGGAGCCTGCGCACGTCCAGCCGGGTCGCGGACGAGGTGAAGCTGCTGGCCTGCCGGCTGTTCGCGGTGCTGCGCAGGAACCCGGCGAGGAACCACGGGTCCAGGACGGCGGGGTCGGTCCGCAGCAGGTACACGTTGCGGCCGAGTGCGGCGCCGGCGGTGGGCCCGTCGATCACCCGGGCGGTGGCACCCCGGCCGAGCACCGGGATCACCACGTCGCCGGCCCGGACGAGGACCGGCTCCTCCGGCGTCCCGTCCGGCAGCGCGCCGGACGGTGCGCCGCCGGTCACGATGTCGTGCTCGGTCAGGACCGGCGGGCCGCCGCCGGGGCCGGCGCCGGGGCCGCCGGTCAGCACCGACAGGGCCCCGGTCCGGGCGAGTTCGCCGATGCTCGTCATCGCCCAGTGCGCGGGCGGGCCCGGTGTGCCGGCGGCCGGTGCCAGGTCCAGGGCGTGCCGCAGGGCGGCGGTCAGCCGGTCGCGGACCTCGTCCACGCCCTCGCCGGTGTCCGCCGCCCGCGTCGGCAGGTGCCGGGCCGGGGTCACGTCCACGTCGTCGTCCAGCAGGTCGACCAGGGGGACGGTCCGGGTGACGCCGGGGCGGTCGGGTGCGGAGCCGTCCCGGTCGAAGGCGTGCCACGCGTCCAGGACCGTGCTGCGGAGCTCCTGCCACGGCACCTTGTCCTGGCCGTCGGAGCGGTCGGCGACGTCCACCACCAGGAGCTGCTGCGGTGCGGGCGTGTCCGCCGCGGGCCGGCGCAGTACCCACAGGTGCAGCGGGATCCCGAACGGCGGTGCCGCGCCCGCGGGGAGCGCGACCACGGCCCGCAGCGCGCCCCGCCGCAGCAGGTCGGCCCGGATGCGGCGGCCCGAGCGGCGGGACGCGGCGGCGGGCGGCATCAGCAGGACGGCGGCGCCGTTGTCGCGGACGCGGGCGAGGGCGTGCTGCACCCAGGCCAGTTCGGACTCGGTCCGCGGCGGCAGGCCGTACTCCCAGCGGGGGTCGTAGGCGAGTTCCTCGTGGCCCCAGGCGCGTTCGTTGAACGGCGGGTGGCACAGCACGGCGTCCGCGCGCAGCCCGGTGTGCTCGTCGGCGCGGAGGCTGTCGCCGACCCGGATCCGCACGGGCGCGTCGGTGTGCAGGGCGAGGCGCAGCGCGGTGAGCGCGGCGAGGTCCGGGTCGGCCTCCTGGCCGGCCACGGTGGTTGCGGTGCCGGCGGCCAGCAGCAGGCCGCCGTATCCGCAGGCGGGGTCCAGCACCGGGTCGGCCGGGCCGGCGAGTTCGGCCATCAGCTCGGACAGCGGCGCGGGGGTCAGCGTGTACTGCCGGGGCCCGGCCTCCAGGTGGCGGCCCATCAGGAACTCGTACGTCGGGCCGGCGCCGAGTTCGTCCGCGAGCTGCGCGCCGCCGCGCACCAGCGGCAGGCGCCCGGTGAGCGCGGGCCCCTCGGGCACCGGGACCGGGTGGTCCTCGCCCAGGCGGGCCCGGAGGGCCTCGGCGAGCGCGTCGGGCAGCTCGCGGCCGAGCCGGGCGTCGTCCGCGGCGAGCAGCCGCCGCCACTCGGCGGGCCGGGCGTGGAGCAGCAGGACGGCGCCGACCAGGCGCAGGGCGGCTGCGGCCCCGCCCGGGTCCTGTTCGACCTGCTGCCAGACCAGTTCGCGCAGGGGCACCTGGTCGACCTTGCCCTGGTCGCGCAGCCACTGCTCCACCTCGGCCAGGTCGAACACCGGACTGGTGTCGGTGCCGCCGACGGGCTTGGGGAAGTCGCTGTGCCGGCGCCGCCAGTTGCTGACGGCGGCCCGGCCGACCCCGGCGAAGCGCGCGATCCCGGCCGCGGTGACTTCGGTCCTGTTCTCCGGCACTGACTGACCCTCCAGCGGCTGCGCGATCACGGCGATCGGATTCTACAACCTGCCTCACGGAGGGATCCCGTGTTGACGCGGTTCACGCGCCATGGTCTGATTGGCGCGCCGCTCACCCAAACTTCTCGTTCGAAAGGTGCACAGCCTCATGTCGCAGCTGTTCCGCCGGACCGCCCTCCTCGCCTGCACCACCGGCGCGATCCTCGGCCTCGGTGCCTGTGCCTCCGGAGCCGCCCACGACCCGGCCGCCAAGGGCGCCGCCCCGGCCGCCTCCTCGGCCGCCGCGACCGGCTCCGCCTCGCCGATCCCCGGCCCGGCCGCGGGCACCGACGGCCTGCCCAACGGCGACAAGCTCAACGCGATGCTCCTGCAGGCCGCCGCGCTCCCCCAGACGCTCCGGCTCGACGCCACCGGCACCAAGAGCACCGGCAACGGCTTCAACCCGCCCCTCGCGCCGTCCGCCGTCCCGGCCGCGGAGGCCTGCCAGATGCTCGGCGGCACGGCGTGGATCCGGGCGGCCGGGATCGACGGCGCGTCCTTCGCCCAGAACGACTACATGGACGACTCGCAGAACATGTTCGCCCAGGAGCTGAACGCCTTCCGGGGCGGCGACGCGCAGAAGGCCATGGCCGGCCTCAAGCAGGCCGTCACCGGCTGCCACAGCTTCACCGAGGAGCAGAACGGCCAGAAGTTCGCGGTCACCGCCGCCCTCAAGGACCTGCCCGGCGTCGGGGACGAGGCCTTCCAGGCCACCCTCACCTCGCCGGACTGGACCGGCGGCACCACGCTGGTCGCCGCCCGGGTCGGCAGCGTCGTGGTCACCACCCTCTACAACGACCAGAAGACCACCGGCGCCGCCGGGGTGGACCTCACGAAGGCCCTGGTCAAGAACGTCGCCGCCGCGCACTGAGCGCGAGGCCCGGCCGGCGCGGCGACGTCCGCGCCGACCGGACCGGCGATGCCGCCGGGGGCGGGCCCGACACCGCAGGGGAGCGCCGGGCCCACCTCCGCTCCGCCGGGCCACGGGCGTTGTGGGACGCCCGCGGTCCGGCTTCCCTCGCCGGCTGCTCCGGGCCGACGGGCCGGGCGTAGAGTGCGGGGAGTCGAACGGGGAGGTGCGGCATGCCGCAGCGTCAGGCGGTGGTGGTCGGCGCCGGGATCGGGGGCCTGACGGCCGCCGTCGCCCTGCGCCGCCGCGGCTGGCAGGTCACCGTCTGCGAACGCGCCCCCGAACTCCCGGCCACCGGCGCCGGGATCGGCCTCGCGCCCAACGCCCTGCGCGCCCTCGCGGCGATCGGCAGCGACGCCGCGCACGCCGCCGGCAGCGCCGTGCCCGCCGCGATGGGGGTGCGCCGCTCGGACGGCCGCTGGCTCACCCGGGCCACCACCGCCGAGCTGGCGGCCCGCTACGGCACGCCCCCGATCGCCGTCCCGCGCCCGGCGCTCACCGCGGCGCTGGCCGCCGAACTGCCGCCGCAGGCCGTCCGGTTCGGCACCGCCGTGACCGCCGTCGACGACCCGGAGGGCCGCCCGACCGTCCGCACGGACGGCGGCCCGGACCTCCCCGCCGACCTGGTGGTCGCCGCCGACGGCATCCACAGCCCGCTGCGCCGCGCCCACTTCCCGGGCCACCCCGGCCTGCACTACCTCGGCGAGCGGGCCTGGCGGGCCCTGGTCGACGCCCCGGACCTGCGGATCCCGGCAATGAGCGAGACCTGGGGACGGGGCGACCGCTTCGGCATCACCCCGCTCTCCGACGGCCGGTACTACCTCTACGCCACCACGCCCGCCCCGGCCGGCACCCGGTCGGCCGACCCCCGCGCCGAACTCCGCCGCCGCTTCGGCGCCTGGCACGACCCGATCCCCGCCCTGCTGGAGCAGGTCGAGCGCCTCGACCCCGGCGCCGTCCTGCAGAACGACCTCTACGACCTGGCAGCCCCGCTCCCGCGCCTGCACCACGGCCGGATCGCCTGGCTCGGCGACGCCGCCCACGCCATGGCCCCCAACCTCGGCCAGGGCGGCTGCCAGGCCGTCGAGGACGCGGTGGTCCTCGCCCACCTGCTGCCCGCCGGGGACACCGGCGAGGGCCCGGACACCACCCCGGCCGCCCTCGCGGCGTACACCGCGGCCCGCCGCGACCGCACCGACGCCGTGCGCGTCCGGGCCCGCCGGGTCGGCCGCCTGGGCGCCCTGCGCAGCCCGCTCGCGGGGGCGGCCCGCGACCTGGCGGTCCGCGCCACGCCCACCCGCCTGGCGCTGCGCGGCATGGACGACCTGTTCAACGGCTTCCGCCTGCCCGGGTAGGACCCCCGCGGCGGGCGTGGCGCGGTGGCCTACGCGTCCGCCGTGCCCGGGTACAGGACCGCGAAGATCCGCTCGAAGCGGGCGACCATGTCGGCCGCACTCTGCTCGGGACGGTGCTGCCACCACGCCACCGCGGCGCTCACGTTGCCGTACCACAGGTGCGTGGCCAGGTCGGCGTCCAGCGGATCGCCGGCCCGCGCGAGGCCGAGCACCTCGCCCACGCCGTCGGCGCCCAGGCGGTTGAGCTCCCGCCGGTGGACGGCGGCCGCCTCGTGCAGCGGGCCGTGCGCGGGCACGGTGGTGTCGTAGACCAGGGTCCACTCGTACACCCGCGACTCGAGCGTCCGGAAGATCGCCTCCAGGGTGCGGGCGGCGCGGGTGAGGTCCGAGGGCCCCTGCTGCGCGGACCGCACCGCGTCGACCAGCCGGGTGCCGGCGCGCTCCAGGCAGGTCAGGTACAGGCCGTCCTTCGACGCGAAGTACTCGTAGATCATCGGCTTGGTGATCCCGGCCCGCGCCGCCACCTCCGCGGTCGAGCCGCGCGCGTACCCCTTGCGGCCGAACTCCTCCGCCGCCGCGTCCAGGATCAGCCGCTCCCGCTCCTGGCGGGGCATTCCCTTGGTCCCGACCCTGCGGGTGGTGCCGGACTGGTTGCTCATGGCCGCATCCTATGCCAATCTGACCGCTCGGTAACTTACCCGGCGTTCAGATGAGGGGTGGACGTGAGCGGCAGCGCGACCCGGTCGTGGTGGGGATGGGGCAACGTCGAGGACGCGGTGGTCGGCGCGGAGCGCGCGGAGCTGACCCGGCGCGCCGCCGCGATGCTGCCCGACGCCGACCTGACGGTCCATCGAGCGCCGCCGATCCAGGCCTTCGGGGTGGGCCCGGCCCGCATCGAGGCGCCGACGGCGCTGGCGGGGATCGCCTCGCAGGACGTGCGCGACCGGCTCGCGCACAGCCACGGCCAGGCGTTCCGCGACGTGGCCCGCGCCCTGCTGGGCCGGCTGCCGCACGTGCCGGACCTGGTACTGCGCCCGACCTCGGAGGAGCAGGTCGTCCAGGTGCTGGACTGGTGCGCCGGGGCCGGCGTCGCGGTCGTCCCGTTCGGCGGCGGCACCTCGGTGGTGGGCGGCGTCGAGCCCCGGGTGGGCGACGGGTACGCGGGCACGGTCAGCCTCGACCTCACCGCGATGGACCGCGTCCTGGAGGTCGACCGCACCAGCCGGGCCGCGCTGGTCCAGGCCGGGGTGCTCGGCCCGCACCTGGAGCGGCAGTTGCGCCCGCACGGGTACACGCTGCGGTTCTTCCCGCAGTCCTTCGAGTTCTCCAGTCTCGGCGGCTGGCTGGCGACCCGGGCCGGCGGCCACTTCGCCACCGGGCCGACCCACATCGACGACCTCGCCGAGTCGCTGCGGGTGGTCACGCCCGCCGGCGTGGTGGAGAGCCGCCGGCTGCCCGCCTCGGGCGCCGGGCCGTCACCGGACCGGATGTTCCTCGGGTCGGAGGGGACGCTCGGCGTCATCACCTCGGCCTGGGTCAGACTGCAGGACCGCCCGCGGTGGCGGGCCGGCGCCTCGGTGGCCTTCGCCGACCACGACGCCGGCGTCCGGGCGGTGCGGGCACTCGCCCAGTCCGGGCTCGATCCGGCCAACTGCCGCCTGCTGGACCCGATGGAGGCCCTGATCAACGCGGGCTCGCCGAGCTCCGTCCTGGTGCTCGGCTTCGAATCCGCCGACCACCCCGTCACCGCGCGGCTGGAGCGTGCCCTGGAACTGTGCGCGGACCACGGCGGCGTCCCCTCCGGGCCGCCGCGCTCCACCGACGGCGCCGACCGGGCCGCCCGCGACGCCGCCGCCGACACCTGGCGCGCGTCCTTCCTGCGGATGCCCTACCAGCGGGACGCCCTCGCGGCGCAGGGCATGATCGTGGAGACCTTCGAGACGGCCTGCACCTGGGACCGGTTCGACGCCCTGCGGGCGGCGGTCACCGCCGCGGCCGAGGACGCGATGCGCCAGGTCGGCGCCGTCGGCGTGGTGACCTGCCGCTTCACCCACGTCTACCCCGACGGGCCCGCCCCCTACTTCGGCGTCTACGCGGCCGGCCGGTGGGGCCGGACCGTCGAGCAGTGGGACGGGATCAAGGCGGCCGTCTCCGAGGCCCTGCTCGCCCACGGCGGCACCATCACCCACCACCACGCGGTCGGCCGGGACCACCGGCCCTGGTACGACCGCCAGCGCCCCGACCTGTTCGCCGCCGCGCTGCGGGCCGGCAAGGCGGTCCTCGACCCGTCGGGGATCCTCAACCCCGGCGTGCTCCTCGACCCGGCCCGCTGAGACCGTGCGGCCGTTGAGCACAGCCGCCCGCTGACACCGCTCGCCGCCCGGCCGTGGAGAGGGCCGGGCGGCGAGCGGCCGGACCACCGACGGAGCGCGCATCCGGGTTCAGCTGACGGCGATTCCGCTGACGGCGGATGGGGGTGGACCAAGCGGCACATCGGTGTGGACAGTGGTTGGCATGCGACTTCTCATGCTCGGTGGATCCGGCTTCGTCGGACGCGCCGTTGTCAACGAGGCCCTGTCCCGCGATTGGGACGTGACCCTTCTTCACCGCGGCAACCGCCGCCCGCCGTCCGGAGCCACCGTCCTCCGGGGCGACCGGACCGCCCCCGACGGACTGGCCGCGCTCGGCGACGGCGAGTGGGACCTGGTCGTGGACACCTGGTCCGCGCGGCCCTCGGCCGTACGGGACGCGGCGGACGCGCTCGCGAAGCGCGCCGGTCGGTACGTGTACGTCTCCAGCGGCTCCGTGTACGCCGACCCGGTCGACCACAGCGCCGCGGAGAACGGTGTCCTGGTGGACGGCTCGCCCGACGACGGGGACGTCCCCTATCCGCAGGCCAAGCGCGGCGGGGAGCTCGCCGTCACCGGCGCGTTCGGCGCGGACCGTTCGCTGCTGCTGCGCGCCGGTCTGATCCTCGGCCCGGGAGAGGACGTCGGCCGACTGACCTGGTGGCTGGACCGGATCGCCCGCGGCGGCCCCGTGCTCGCCCCCGGCCCGCGCGACCTGCCGCTCCAGTACGTCGACACGCGCGACCTCGCGATCTGGGCCCTGGACGCCGCCGTGCGCGGGCTGTCCGGCCCGTACAACCTGGTGAGCAGGCCCGGGCACGCCACCATGGGAGAGCTTCTGGAGGCGTGCGTGGCCGCGACCGGATCGGATGCGGAGCTGCGCTGGACCGACCCCGAGCGGATCGCCGCCGCCGGAATCGCGCCGTGGACGGAGCTGCCGATCTGGGCACCGCCGGGCGAACTGCACGAGTTCCTGTACGGCGCCGAGACGTCCAGGGCGTTCACGGACGGGCTGCGCTGCCGGCCGGTCGCCGAGACCGTCGCGGACACGTGGGAGTGGCTGAAGGGGCTCGGCGGAGTCTCGCCGCAGCGTCCCGACCGCCCGGTCCTGGGACTGTCCCCCGAAGTCGAGACCGCCGCACTGCGCGGTTGACGCACGGCCACCCACGGCGCGCCGTCCGCCCCCGACCGGCCTCCCCGGCGCTCCGGACCGCTTCGACTCCACGACGACACCGCACACCTGGTGGGAGCACAACCATGCCTACTCTCATGGCCCCCGACGGCACCGAACTCGCCTACCGTGTCCTCGGGGAGCACACCGGCGCCCCCCTGGTCTGCCTGCCGGGCGGACCGATGCGGGACTCCGTCTACCTCGGCGACCTCGGGGGCCTCCCCGCGCACCGGCGGCTGATCGTGGCCGACCAGCGGGGCGCCGGGCTGTCCGCGACGCCGCAGGACCCCGCCTCCTACCGCTGCGACCGCCTGGTCGGCGACGTCGAGGCGCTGCGCGGACACCTCGGCCTGGACCGCATGGACCTGCTCGCGCACTCGGCCGCCGCCAACCTCGCCGTGCGGTACGCGGAGCAGTACCCGCACCGGGTCGGCCGACTCGTCCTCGTCACGCCCGGCACCGACGCCGTCGGCGTGGACGTCAACGGCGACGACCGGCGTGAGGTCGCGCGGCTCCGCACGGACGAGCCCTGGTACGCGGCGGCGTCGGCAGCATTCGACGCCATCGACGCAGGCGAAGCCGCGGCCGACGACTGGGTGGCCGTCGCGCCGTTCCTCTACGGCCGTTGGGACGGGACGGCGCGGGCCCACCGGGCGGCCGAGGAGGTCCAGTGGAACGCGGCGGCGGCGGAAGTCTTCGGATCGCAGGGAGCCTTCGACCCGGACGCCACCCGGGCGGCGCTCGCCGCGCTCGACACGCCGGTCCTGGTCCTCGCCGGGGAGTTCGACCTGGCCTCGCCCCCGCAGGTGACGGCCCGCCTCGCCGCGATGTTCCCGCGCGCCGAGTTCGTCGTCCAACCGGGCGCGGGCCACTACCCGTGGCTGGACGACGCCGACAGGTTCGTGTCGACCACCGTGCGGTTTCTGAACTGACGGGCCCGCCGGGGCAGTAGCCGCGGCCGGGCGCCCTCAGGGCCTGCCCAGCGTCCGGGCCGCGGTCGCGAGGCGGCGGGCGGCTTCGGTCAGTTCGGCGGGGTCGGCGGCGGCGGCGAAGCCCACGCGCAGGTGGGCGGCGGGAGCGTCGGTGGGGAAGTAGCGGCGGCCCGCGTCGAGGGACACGCCGTGCAGGCGGGCTGCGTCGGCGACGGCGGTGTCGGTGAGGTGGGCCGGCAGCCGGAGCCACAGGTGGAGTCCGCCGGCCGGGTGGCAGGCGAGTGCCCAGTCGGGCAGTTCGCGGCCGAGTGCGGTGGTGAGCGCGGCGGCGCGTTGGCGCAGGGCGGTGGACAGGGCGCGCAGGTGGCGGTCCCAGGCGGGGGCCGAGAGCAGTTCGACGGCGGCTTCCTGCAGGGGGCGGGCGATGAAGAAGTCGTCCACCAGGCGCATGCCGCGCAGCCGGTGCATCACCGGGCCGCGTGCAACGATCGCGCCGATCCGCAGGCTGGGTGAGGAGGGCTTGGTCAACGACGTCAGGTGGACAACGGTGCCGTCGCGGTCGTCGGCGATCAGGGGACGGGGGAGCGGGGCGCCGTGGCCGAGGTGGCGGGCGAAGTCGTCCTCGATCAGAAACGCCCCGGCCGCCCGGGCGACGGTCGCGACCTGCCGGCGGCGCTCGGCGGAGAGCACCGTGCCGGTCGGGTTGTGGAAGGTCGGCTGGCAGTAGAGCAGCCGGGCGCCGGTCATGGCGAAGGCATCGGCCAGGAGGTCGGGGCGGATGCCGTCGCCGTCCATCGGCACGGCCACCGGATTCAGGCCGGCCGCGCGGGCGGCGGCGAGCGCGCCCGGATAGGTCGGTGACTCGACCAGCAGCGGGCTGCCGGGGGCGGCCATGGCGCGGAACAGCATCGACAGGGCGCCCTGACCGCCGCCGGTGACCAGGACGTCCTCGGGGTCGACCGTGCCCCCGGCCTGCCGGGCGAAGATCGCGCGCAGCGGGGCGAGGCCGGCGGCCGGTGCCCGGTGCCAGGCGTCCGGGCGGCGGGCTGCGCGGGCGAGCGCGGCGCCGAGCGCCCGGGTGGGCTGGAGGCTCTCGTGCAGGTACCCGCCGGAGAGCGCGATGGTGCCGGGCGGCAGTTCCTCGGACGGGCCGTCCGCCGCGCCCGGGTCGAAGGACCGTCCGGCCAGCGCCACCGTCTGCCAGGAGGTGTCCGCGGCGCCCTCGTCCGACGCCGGACGGCGGTCGGCGACGTACGTGCCGCTGCCCGGGCGGGTGACCACCATGCCCTCGGCGGCCAGCTGTGCGATCGCCCTGGACACCGTGACCGGGCCGACTCCGTGACGGGTGATCAGCTCCCGGCTGGAGGGCAGTCGGTCGCCGGGTGCCAGGGCGGCGATCCCGGTCCGGAGGATGGCCGTGAGCGCTTCAGTACTGCTACCGTCGGACATGAAGATAAAGAATAGCGCTTTCGGATCGCAGGGGGAACCGCTCCTCGACCTCGCCGCCCTGCGGGCCGACACCCCGGGCTGCGCATCGGTGATCCACTTCAACAACGCCGGCTGCGGTCTGCTCGCCCGGCCGGTGCTCGGGGCGATGCTCGACCACCTCCGGTTGGAGGCCGAGATCGGCGGCTACGAGGCGTCCGCGGCCCGGGCCGCGGAGGTCGCCGACTTCCACGCGTCGGTTGCCGAGCTGATCGGCGCCGGGGCGCGGAACATCGCCTTCGCCGGCAGCGCCACCCACGCCTTCACCAAGGCGCTCTCGGCGATCGATTTCCGGCCGGGCGACGTCGTGCTGACGACGAGGAACGACTTCATCTCCCACCAGATCGCCTTCCTCGCCCTGCGCAAGCGTCACGGCGTCCGGATCGTGCACGCTCCCGACCACCCCGACGGCAGCGGCGTCGACGTCGACGCGATGGCCCGCCTGATGCGCAGCCACCGCCCTCGCCTGGTGTCGGTCACCCACATCCCCACCAACTCGGGCCTCGTCCAGCCGGTCGCCGAGATCGGCCGGCACTGCCGCGAACTCGACCTGCTCTACCACGTCGACGCCTGCCAGTCGGTCGGCCAGTACCCGGTCGACGTGGCGGAGACCGGCTGCGACCTGCTCACCGCCACCTGCCGCAAGTTCCTGCGCGGGCCGCGCGGTTCGGGCTTCCTGTACGTCTCCGACCGGCTGCTCGACGCCGGGTGCGAACCGCTGTTCATCGACATGTACGGCGCCCGCTGGACCGCCCCCGGCCACTACCGGCCGGTCGACACGGCTGCCCGCTTCGAGGAGTGGGAATTCCCGTACGCCACCCTCCTCGGCTGCGCCGCGGCCGTCCGCTACGCGCTGCGGGTCGGCCTGGAACCGGTGGCCCGGCGCACACCGGCACTCGCCGCCCGGCTGCGCGGGCAGCTCGCCGAGCTGCCGGGCGTACGGACACTCGACGGGGGAGCGGCTCCCGCCGCGCTGGTCACCTTCGCGGTGGACGGGTGGCAGGCGGAGCCGTTCAAGGCCGCGATGGACGCGCGTGGCATCAACTCGGCCCTGAGCCACCGGGAGTTCGCGCAGTTCGACTTCGCGGACAAGGAGGTGGAGTGGTGCCTGCGGCTGTCGCCGCACTACTACAACACCGAGGACGAGGTCGCCGCGGTCGTCGCCGCGGTCGCCGGCCACGCGTCGGGCACTTCCGGGCGGAGGGAGAGCCTGTGGCGCAACGGCGACTTCCTCGCGTTCTGGTTCGGCGAGACCGTGTCGCTGCTCGGGACCCAGGTCACCAACCTCGCCGTCCCGCTGACCGCGATCAACGCGTTCGGCGCCACCGACGAGCAGGTCGGTCTGCTGCGCTTCCTGCAGCTGGTCCCGTACCTGGGACTCGCCCTGCTGATCGGTGTGTGGACCGACCGGGTACGCCGCCGGCCGGTGATGATCGGCGCCAACCTCGTCCGGCTGGTCCTGATCGCACTGGTCCCGCTGCTGTACTGGTGGCACGCCCTCGATCTGACGCTCCTGCTGGTGATCGCCTGTGCCGTGGGCATCGCCTCGGTGGTGTACGACGTCAGCTGGATGTCCTACGTGCCGACGCTGGTCCGCAGTCCGGAGCACTACGTCGAGGCGAGCGCCAGGATGGGGAGCTCCTCCTCCGCCGCCGAGGTGGCCGGGCCGGGGCTCGCGGGTCTCCTGGTCTCGGCACTCACCGCACCGGTCGCGCTGGTGGTGGACGCCTGCTCGTACGCGGTTTCCCTGCTCTCGCTGCTGCTGATTCGCACGCGCGAACCCCGCCCGGAGCCGAGCGTCGAGCGGCACCTGCTGCGCGAGCTCCGGGACGGGCTCGGCTGGGTCATGGCCAGTCCGGTCCTGCGGGCGCTCGCGCTCGTCGGCTTCTGCTGCAACTTCTCGATGGTCACGATCTGGACCATGTTCCTGCTCTACGGGACGAACGACCTCCACCTCGGCTCCTCCACCCTCGGGGCCGTCCTCGCGACGGCCTCGGTCGGCGGACTGATCGGCTCGCTGGCCTCCCGCAGGGTCATCGCACGCTTCCCGATCGGCCGGGTCTACCTGCTCGCCCAGTCGGCCCTGCTCCTCGGCCCGACCCTCCTCGTGCCAGCCGTCGGACCGCGGCCGCTGATGCTCGCGCTGTTCGTCCTGTCGTTCTTCACCACGTACCTGGGCCTGGGCGTGGCGGGAGTCGTCATCGTCAGCCTCCGCCAGACCCTGACCCCGCAGTCGATGATGGGCCGGATGACGGCGGCGTTCCGGACCCTTTTGTTCGGAGGCGGCGCGCTCGGCGGACTCTCGGCCGGTCTGCTCGCCGGGCGGCTCGGGGCCCACGGTGCGCTGGCCGTGGCGGCCGCAGGTTCCGCCGTCGTGGTCCTCGGGTTGATCGTCTCGCCCGTCAGCCGACTGAAGGAGATGCCGCAGGCGCCTCCGGGCGCCGCCGACGGCGGGTGACCGCGGGCACGTCGACCTGCGGCTGTGCGGGGCGGTCCGTGTGCCCGACCACCGCGGTGGGCGTAGCGTCACTGGTACGGGTGCCGGCCGGAGCGCTCCGCGGGTCCGGCCCCGAACCAGTGGCGGAAAGCGGGACGGTGTGCGGGAGAACCTCGTGCCGGCCGCCGGTGACGCGGCCGGGTGGGACGAGCGGCTGGACGACGAGCTGACCGCGGCGGTGGAGCAGTGCGGCGCGTCCTCGGGCGGCGTGTACCTCCTGCGGGCCGACGGAAGCGTGCTGGACCTGGCGGTCGTCCGGGGCCTGCCCGCCGAGTTCATCGCGCCGTGGACCAGGGTCGCGCTCACCGCCCCGGCCCCCAGCAGCGACGCGGTGCGGGACTGCAGGACGGTCTGGTCCGGCAGCCACGAGGACCTCGCCCGCATGTACCCGCGCATCGCCGTCGCGATGCCCTACCACTTCGCGCTGGCGGCCGCTCCGATCTGCCGGGAGGGGCGGCGGTGGGGCGCATTGCTGCTGCTGTGGCCCGGGTCCCGCCCGTCACACCTCGTCGCGGCCGAACGCGACCGGATCGCTGCCGGCTGCGATCGGCTGGCGGAGCTGCTGGCCCGTGCCGAATCCGCCCGGCAACCCGTCGAGGCACCCCTCCGGCCCCGTGTCCTCCCCCGCCGACTGGCCGCCGCCAAACTTCCCGAGGAAGCCGCGACCGGGTTCGCGGAACGCCTCCCGGGCGGCAGCTGCGCCCTCGACCTGAACGGGCGGATCACCTTCCTCACCGACACGGCATGTTTCCTGCTCGGAGCCGAGAAGGAACAGCTGCTGGGCGCGATCCCCTGGCAGGCCCTGCCCTGGCTGGACGACCCCGAGTTCGAGGACCGGTACCGGGCGACGATCATCAGTCGGCAGCCGGTGGCGTTCACCGCGATGCGCCCACCGGACCAGTGGCTGGACTTCCGGCTCTACACGGACGGCAGCGGGGTCAGCGTGCGCATCACCCCGGCCGGGAGCGGCCCCTCGGCCTCCCCGGCCCCCGGCAGCCACCGGCCGACTCCGGTGTCCCGCGCCGGCCAGCTCTACCAGATCATGCACCTGGCGGCCGCCCTCACCGAGGCCGCCACGGTCGACGACGTGATCAGCCTGGTGGCCGAACAGGTCCTGCCGGCCTTCGACGCCCAGGGGCTCGCCATGCTGAGCGCCGAGGACGGCCGCCTCCAGGTGACCGGCTACCGGGGGTACAGCGCCGAGGAGATCGCACGCTTCCACGAGATCCCGCTGGACGAGCGCACCGCCCCGATGATGCGGGCCCTCACCGTAGGGGTGCCCGGATTCTTCGACGGCCCCGAGGAGCTGGCCCGCGCCTTCCCGGAGGTCCCGCAGGTCACCGGCAAGAGCGCGTGGGCCGTGCTGCCGCTCATCACCTCCGGCCGGCCGGTCGGCTGCTGCCTGCTCGCCTACGACCGGCCCCACCGCTTCGCCGGCGACGAACGCACCGTCCTGACCGCACTGGCCGGACTGATCGCCCAGGCCCTCGACCGCGCGCACCTGTACGACACCAAGAACCAGCTCGCCCACGACCTCCAGCGGGCCCTGCTGCCCCACGCCCTGCCGACCGTCGACGGCCTGCGGGTCGCCGCCCGCTACCTCCCCGCGACCCGGGGCCTGGACATCGGCGGGGACTTCTACGACCTCATCCGGTTGGGCCCGACCACGGCCGCCGCCGTGATCGGTGACGTCCAGGGACACAACGTCCCGGCGGCCGCGTTGATGAGCCAGGTGCGCACCGCCGTACGGGCCACCGCGGGTGCCGCCCCCGACCAGGTCCTCGTCCGGGCGAACCGGCTGCTGTGCGCCCTGGAAGCGGATCTCTTCACCACCTGCCTGTACGCGCACCTGAACCTCGCCGCCCACCGTGCCTTCCTGGTCAACGCCGGGCACCCGCCACCCCTGCTCCGCCCGCCCGGCCGGTCGACCACCGAGGTGCTGGACATCCCGCCCGGCCCGCCGCTGGGCGTCGACGCCACGGCCCACTACCCGATCACCGAGGTGCCGTTCGACATCGGCGCGCTGATGCTGTTCTACACCGACGGCCTGGTCGAGTCCCCCGGCGGCGACCTGGACGAGGCGATCGCCGCCGTGGCCCGGCAACTCGACCACGCTGCCCCCGACCTGGAGAAGGTGGCGACGGATCTGGTCGCCGGCGCCCTGCGGTCCGTCCAGCGCGCCGACGACATCGCGACGTTCCTCCTGCAGGCGACGCCCTCCCACGGCGGCGGATCGGCGCCGTGACCGCATCGGAGACCAGGGCATCCGTGAAGTCGTGCGCCACGAGTGGCGGCAGCGGAAGGGGGGTTGGCCAACTGCAATGCGCCACATGGGTGTTGATGTCCATGCGGGGCGTCGGCGCAGTGCGGCCGCGGACGCCGGGGGCGCCCGCGGCCGGGCGGGAGGCTAGCCGACCACCGCCGGGGAGCGGGGCTCCGCCGGGGCGGCCTTCGGCTGGTAGAACTCGCTGTGGCCCTCGACGTGCAGCTGCGGCAGGCGGCGGTCCAGCCAGCCGGGCAGCCACCAGTTGCCGCGCCCGAGCAGGTGCATCACGGCCGGCACCAGCAGCAGCCGGACCAGCGTGGCGTCGATCAGGATCGCCGAGCCCATGCCCACCCCGATCACCTTGATCGGCAGGTCGGGGGCGGGGACGAAGGCCGCGAACACCGCGACCATGATGGCCGCCGCCGCGGTGATCACCCGCGCGGTGCCCGCCAGGCCGCTGACGATGGACTCCGCGTTGTCGTTCGAGCGCAGCCACGCCTCGCGCATCCGGCTGACCAGGAAGACCTCGTAGTCCATCGACAGGCCGAACAGCACGGCGAAGGTCAGCACCGGGACGAACGCGGGCAGCGGCGTCGGGTTGTCGATCCCGATCAACTGCCCGGCCGTGCCGCCCTCCAGGACGAGGGCGACCACGCCGTACGCGGCGCCGACCGAGAGCAGGTTCATCACCGCCGCCTTGAGCGCGACCGCGACGCTGCGGAAGGCCACCAGCAGCAGGAGCATCGACACCGTCACCACACCGCCGACCAGCAGCGGGATGCGGCGGGAGATGTTGTCGGTGCTGTCGATCGCGCTGGCGGTCGCCCCGCCGACGTGGACCTTCACCCCGGGGGCGGCCGCGGCGGGGATGACACGGTCGCGCAGGTCGCGGACCAGGTCCTTGGTGGCCTCGGACTGCGGACCGCTGTTCGGAACGACCGTCAGCAGCAGCGACCGGCCGTCCGTTCCGGGCACCGGCGGGCTGACCGCCGTGACGCCCGGCGCCGCCTGCAGCGCGGCGGTCAGCGCGGTCGCCGCGTCGGCGGGAGCGCCCGGCGCCAGCTCGGCGACCAGGACCAGCGGACCGTTGCTGCCCGGACCGAACCCGGCCGCGACCGCGTCGTACGCCATCCGGTTGGAGCGGTCGGCGGGGTCGTTGCCCGCGTCGGGGAAGCCGAAGCGCACCCCGAGGAACGGTGCCGCCAGCGCCAGCAGCACGACGACCCCGGTCACCGCGCCGAGGACGCGGTGACGCTCCACCAGCCGGCTCCAGCGCAGCCAGCCGCTGCCCACCGCGGGCCCGGCCGAGGCGGCCCGGCGCCGCGGCAGCGGCAGCCGCAGGCGCTCGATGTGCCGCCCGAGGTAGCCGAGCAGGGCCGGGAAGAGCGTGGCGGACGCCGCGATCACCACGAACACCGACAGGATCGCCGCGACCGCGGCGCCGCGCATGAACGACAGGCCCATCGCGAACAGGCCGAGCATGCTGATGACCACGGTCATGCCGGCGACCACCACCGCGCGGCCCGCGGTGTCCAGCGCGGCGACCGCGGCGGCCTCCGGCTCCAGCCCCTCGGCCCGCCACTCGCGGAACCGGGTGACCAGCAGCAGCGCGTAGTCGATGCCGACGCCGATGCCCAGCATCGCCGCGAGCGAGGTCGACCAGTCCGGCACCGGCATGATCGCCGCGAGGACCGGCAGCAGGGCGCTGCTCACCGCGAGCCCGCCCAGCGCGGTGAGCATCGGCAGGCCGGCGGCCACCACCGAGCCGAAGGTGACCACCAGGATCACCGCGGCCGCCGCGATGCCGATGCCCTCCGAGCCGATCGCGCCCTGCTCGGCCTGCTGGACCGCCATGCCGCCGAGGTGGACGCGCAGTCCGCCGTCCGCGGCGCGCGCGAGGTCGAGCAGCCGCTGGGTGTCCGCCTTCGGCATGTCGGGGGCGTTGGCCACGTCCAGGTGGATCTGCCCGAGCGCGGTGCGCCCGTCGGGCGACACCTTGCCGCGCGGACCGAACGGGTCGTCGATGCCGCCGACGTGCGGCACCTCCGCCATCCTGGCGACCAGGGCCTGCACCTTCTCACGGGTGGCGCCGTCGGTCAGCCCCGCGTCGGACTGCAGCACCAGGCTGATCGCCTCGCCGCCGAGCCCCGGGAAGTCCCGGCCCAGCAGCTGCTGGGCCTGCTTGGAGTCCGAACCCGGCGCGGTGTAGTCCGCGCTGTACTTGCCGCCGAGGCCGGCCGACAGCCCGAACGCCACGACGGCGGCCAGCAGCCAGAGCAGCACGGTGCGGCCCCGGTTGCGGAAGGTCCAGCCGGCTATTCGGCCGAGCGGTCCCGGTCGGTGAGGCCCGGACTCCGCGGCGGTCGCCCGCCGGTCGTCCCGCGGTCCCTCGGACATGATGTCCTCCGTACGTCGAGAGGGGCTGCGCCCCCCGGAAAGCGTTACGCTTCATAACGCAGCTTATGAAGCGTAACGTTTCCTCCGACGGGTACGGATTGTCAACGTGGCGCCTGCCGCACCGAGCCGATGGAGATGCGATGACGGATGGGTCGACCGACGAAGGGGGCCTGAGCCGGCGTGAGCGGCTGCGCGCCGACACCGTCGAGGAGATCAAGCACGCGGCCCTCGGCCTGATCGCCGAACACGGCAGCGCCAACCTCCGCTTCACCGACATCGCCCGCACCATGGGGATGACGGCGCCCGCGCTCTACCGCTACTTCGCCGACCGCGACGAGCTGCTGACCGCGCTGGTCGCCGACTCCTTCGACAACCTCTCCGACGCGCTGACCGAGACCCGGGCCGGCGTCGCGCCCGACGACCTGGACGGCCGCTTCCTCGCCACCTGCACCGGCTACCGCACCTGGGCGCAGCGCAACCCCGAGCGCTTCGCCCTCATCTTCGGCTCCCCGGTGCCCGGCTACGCCGCCCCGCCGGACGGCCCGACCGTGGCGGCCGCCAAACGGGCCATGGAGCACATGGTCGAACTCGTCGCCGACACCTCCCGGCGCGACCGCCCCGCCGGCCCGCTGGTCCCCGACCCGGGCGAGGCGACCATGCTGGCCTGGGCCACCATCCACGGCTTCGTCACCCTGGAGGCGTACGGCCACTTCCACGCCCTCGACGAAGCGGACCGCGACCGCCTCTTCGCCGTCCAGGCCGCCGTCGCCGCCCGCACCGCCGGCCTGGCCCCGCAGGTCGAGCAGCCCTGACCGCGGGCCCGACGGGTCGCGGCGCGGGTGTCAGGTGGCGGTGGCGAGCAGGTCGACGGGGTGCCAGCTGCCGTCCCAGTCCTCGTGCCAGCAGCGGACCTCGCCGTCGACCACGGCGGCGGCGAGCAGGCGGCCGTCACGGGTGAGGTGGAGAGCGGGGAGGGCGGCGGTGCCCGGGTGGGAGTGGGCGAGGGCGGTGGCCGGGGTGCTCACGGCAAAGCCGTGCGGACCGGCGGTGGCGGCGGCCAGGCCTCCACGGATGGTCAGCGTATGGCGTTCCGGGCCGAACGGCGTCGCCGGTTCGGCCTCCCAGATGCCGGAGAAGTGGCAGATCACGGTGTGTTCCCGGCCAGCGCCGTCCAGCAGACGGGCGGTCAGTTCGCCCCATGCGGTGACGGCGGCGGTGCCGCGGCGGGCGCCGACGTGGAGCATGACGCTCGGGAAGGGTCCGGTGCCCGGTTCGAGCGGCCACGTCCACTGGCTGGTGCGGTCGTCCTCTCCCACCAGGACGGCGGGCCGGCCGTCGGGGTCCCAGACGGCGGAGAGGACGCGGGCGGGCCGGGCGAGGGCGACGTGCTGCTCGTCCCGGGAGCCGTCGGGGCGGACGCGGTGCAGGCACAGGCCGGAGTCGGCGGCGGTCCAGACCAGCGCCTCGCCGCGGGGCGAGACGAGGGCGGCCAGGCCGCGGGCGTGGAACCGGACCCGCTCCCAGCCGTTGGCCCCGGTGCCGATCCACAGGACGTCGTAGCGGTCGACGGCGGCGGTGACCAGGTTGCCGGCGCCGTCCCGGACGACCGCCGCCTCGCGGACGCCGCGCGGCCCGCCGCCGACCGGCAGCGTCGGGGTGTCGGTGGAGGTGGACCAGCGGTGCAGGCCGTGCGCGCTGCCGGCGACCAGGACGGGCCGGTCTCGGACGTCGGTGGTGAGGGACAGACAGGTGTACTGCGGGCCGGGGCCGGTGGCGACCAGTTCGCGCAGCCGCTCGGCCCACGGGGTGAGCGGGCGCGGGCGGCGCTCCGGGTCCGGGTCGAGGGCCCGGAGCAGCCAGTCGACCGTCGCGGTGGCGTAGCCGGCCTCTTCGAGCTCCTCACCGGCCAGGGCGGCGACCCGGGCGGTGTCGCGGATGCGGGCGTCCGGGACCAGCAGGATCCGGGCCAGCGCGCCGACCGAGAAGGCGTCCTTGGCGGTGGTGGGCGGACCGCCGGGGCTCTCCTCGTCCGCCGAGCCGAAGCCGGGGGTGCCCACCCGGGTGCGCAGCGGCCGGTCGAGCCGGGCGAGGAAGGTCAGGTCGATCAGGTGCGGCCGTCCGGCGCCGTCGACGAGGACGTTGCCGTGCGAGATGTCCCGGTGCGCCCAGCCGGAGTCGTGCAGCTCGTCGACGATCCGGCAGAGCCGGACCAGCACGTCGAGCCGCTCGGCCGGGCCGGCGGCGGTCTGCCGGGCCCAGTCCTGGAGCTGCGGGCCGTCGACCCAGCGCGAGACCAGGTACGGGACCCGGCCGGGGCTCCCGGCGCCGGGCGGGTGAGGGGCGACGCCGATGAAGCAGAGCGGTACCACCAGGCCGGGGATGCTCAGCTGGTTGGCGCGGATCGCGCTGTCCTCCCAGCGCGCCCGCCAGCGGTCGATCTCGTCCTCGGTCGCGCGCGGCCCGTACGGCTTGAGGATCTTCACCGCGCACAGGTCGCGGGCGCCGTCCCGGTCGGTGCGTTCGGTCTGCCAGACCTCGCCCTCGCCACCGGCCTTGACCCTGCGCACCAGCCGGTACTCGTCCGGGCTGTGCGGTGGGCCGAGGGTGAGGCCGGGGCCGGGCTCGGGCTCGAACTCGAAGGTCACTCCTCACCCCGGTACCGGAAAGCGAACGAGCCGGTCGGCGCAGCCGCGGGCGGTGGCCCGACGTAGGTCGCCTCGGCACCGACGCCGGACGGCACCTGCTCCGGCGGCGGGTTGCCGGTGGACGGGTGGCCGGTGGGCAGGAGGTCGGCGGGCGCCCGGTCCACGGGCTGCGCCGGTGCGGCGGCCGGTGCCTGCGGCGGGACGGCCGGCGGGACGGCCGGCGGGCGCGGCGGTACCGCCGGGACCGGCGGCAGCTCATGGGCGGCGGCGAGCACGGCGGCCACCTGTTCGAGCAGGCCGGTGAGCTCCTCGACCCGGGCGGCCCGCCAGGCCGCGGACTCCGCCTCGACGCCCTGGGCCGCGGCGTCGAGGAAGCGGTGCAGCGCGTCCAGCGGCGGGCCGAGCACCGGCAGGACGGTCTCGGTCCGGGCCGGGCGGAAGGCGGCGGTGAGGTCGCGGACGAAGAAGCGGCGGCCGTCCTCGGAGTCGCCGCCGACCACGGAGCGGGTCACCGCCCGCTTGACGTTGCGGGCGTCGAGGAGCGGCCGGCCGAAGACCCGCTGGGACTCGGTGATGACCCGGGTGGCGGCGGTGGAGAGCCGCTCCGCCAGGCCGGTGGTGTCCGGCCCCGGCGCCGGGCGCTGCCCGCCGCCGGCCGCCTGCTCGCCGAGGGCCCGCAGGGCGGCCGCCGTCCGCGGGTGCAGCGGCCGGCCCGCGGTGTCGGCGGCCCCGCGCAGCGGGACCCGGCGGGTGGTGCCGGAGCCGAGGCCGGAGAAGGCGTGGGCGAGCACGTCGAAGCCGCCGATGGCGGCGGTCTCCCCGCCGCCGACCCGCACCAGCTGCCCGAGCAGTTGGTGGTTGGGTTCGAGCGCGGTGCCGCCCTGGTTCCCGTCGCGCACCCACTGCTGGTACATCGCGGGGGTACTGATGCCGATCGCGTGCAGGCGCACGCCCATGTCGCGGTGGAGGTGCTCCATCAGGCTGACCGGCTCCTCGGCCGCGCGGACGACCTCGCCGAGGCCCTGGTCGCCCTTGGGCGCCCAGTGCGCGCCGTCGCTGACCAGGACCACCAGCTTCTCGTTGCCCGGCTTGCCGTGGTGGTAGAGCAGGTTGGCGGCGTCGTGCAGGGCGTTGCCGATGTCCGTCCCGGCGTTGACCGGGCGCAGCAGGGCCACCGCCTGGCGGAACTCCGCCGCGGTGGTGCCGGCCGACCCGGCGTCGAGTTCGGCCATGCCGCCGCCGCGCGGGAAGACCTGGTGGGTGGAGTGGGTGAACTGCACCAGGGCGATGCGCGACACCCGGCCGCTGAGTTGCAGCCGCATCTCCAGCAGGTACTGGAGGGCGCTGCGCAGCGCCTCCATCCGCTGCTGGCGCGGCGCGGCGGCGGGGCGGCGGAAGACGGACAGGAAGCCCCCGCCGCCCTCCTCGCGCAGGCCGGGGATGTCGTCCACGCTCATCGAGCCGCTGCAGTCGGCCAGCACCACGATGTCGACGCCGTTGCGGGCGCCGGAGGCGAACAGCTCCACCTCGGTCTGCGCGGTGATCTCGCCGAGCACCCCGCGCTGCCCGTCGGCGTCGGCGAGCTGGACCCGGTACGGGAGGCCGGACACCTCCAGCCACAGCTCGTGGTCGGGCTCGGCGGGCAGCCAGAGCAGGCGCCCGGCCAGGCCGGCGTCGGCGAGCTCGCGGACGGCCGCGTCCAGCGGCGACTCGGTGGGCATCTCCAGCCGGATCCGGCGCAGCGGCACCACCGGCGGCCGGTCGATCCGCCAGGTCTGCCCGACCGGCGAGGCCTCCAGGCCCAGCGCGGCGGCGCGTTCCTCGCCGAGCGCGACGACCCCGGCGGGCACCTCCGCGAGCGGGACCAGGCGCAGTTCGGCCGTGACGCCCGAGCCGCCGCTCTCCAGGGTGAGCAGCACGGGCAGGCCGGCGGCGGGGGTGCCGGCCGGCAGGTCGGCGGCGCCGACCCCGGCCTGCTGGCCGGTGATCGGCCCGCCCTCGACCACCGGGTGCAGCCGGTGGGTGGCCGCGCTCAGCAGCGGGTTGCTCATCGACGTCCCCTCCGATTCCCGTCGGCCAGCCGGATGTCCACGCCCAGCTGCTCCGAGTAGGACCTGATCCGGGAGCCCTGCGGGCCGATGAACCGGCCCTGCAGGTCCGCCGGCAGGTGCACCCAGAGCAGTGCCGGACGGCCGCCGCCGGGCCCGCCGGTGCGGGCCGCCTTGAACTCCTGGAGCCGCAGCCCGGCGGCGATCTCCGCGCCCCACCGCGGGTCCTGGCGGAGCAGCAGCTGCTGCAGCGCCAGGAGGATCTGCTCGCCCTCGGCGGCGCGGCCGCGCAGCTCGCCGAGCTCCCGGTCCCAGCCGGCCGTCGCCCGTTCCATGGCAGGGCCGACCCGGCCCCGGAGTCCGTCCAGGACGCCCCGGATCGCCCGGTAGTCGACGGCGAGTTCGCGGTGGCCGCAGTTGCGCAGGTTGTGGCCGAACGCCTGGAGCGAGGGCATCCGTACGCCGGGCTTGCGGGTCGCGCCCACGCAGATCTGGTGCAGCAGCCGGTCGGCGGGCAGGCCGACCACGGCGCTGTGCGCGCGGCAGAGCCCGAGGCCCACGCGTTCGGCGCCGAAGACCTGCCAGCGGCGGGCGTGCCGGGTGCAGGCCTGCCGGCCGCAGGGCCGGCCGGCGTGGTCCGCCCAGTCGCAGGTCACCGTGCCGACCGAGGCGCAGCCGCCCTCCTCGCAGACCGGGAAGGCGAGCCGGTAGCAGCCGGGGCAGTAGTCGGTGTCCGGGTCCTGCGGGTGGCTGGTCCGGTGGCGGCCGCACCAGGACCGGCGGGTGCGGCAGCCCGTGCCGGCGCACCAGAAGTCGGCGTGGTCGCCGCACTCCTGGCAGCGCGGGTGGTGGTCGGGACAGCTCGGGGTGAGCGCGCCGTCGAGCAGGACGGCGTGGTCCACGCAGACCAGGTCCGGGCGGCCGTCGTCGGAGCAGCCGCGGCAGCGGAACACGCCGTAGCCGGACCGGCCCTGGCGGTCGCAGGCGGCGCAGCGGTGCACCAGCCTGGCCGGCTCGCGGACGGCGACCAGGTCGACCCGGGTGTCCGGGGCGAGGACCGGGACGCCGGGGGCGACCCGGAGGATCTCCAGCCGGACGGTGCCCGGCTCGGCGTCCCAGGAGTGCACGGCGCCGCCGCGCAGCGGACGGCCGTAGAGGGTGGGCTCCAGCTGCGTCCACAGGGCCGCGAGGTCGTCCTGGCCGCCGATCGGCGCGGACCAGCCGCGCAGGTCGAGGACCGCCTCGACCTGGCCGGCCCGGTAGTCGGTCATGCGCCGTCCTTCCGCTGGGGTCGATCGGGGCGGCGGTCCTGGGGCAGGCCCGTCGTCCGGCCGCGGCCGGGTTCCTGGTGGCCGGGTCGGCGGCCCTGCCGGCGCGGGTTGCCGTTCCCCCGGTTGCCCTGCCGGCCGCTGCCCGGGCGGTCCGACCGGGCGGACGGCTCGGCACCGGCCGCCGGGGCGACGCCCTCGGCGAGGGTGCGTCGCCAGTCGCTCAGCAGCAACTCCAGGACGCCGGGGGAGTCCTGGGCCAGCACCGCCGGGAGCTCGCCGCCGGGGCGGGGGTCGTGGAGCAGGTACTCGGCCTGCTGGGCGAGCGCGGCCGAGCTGCTGTTCTGCCGGGCCGTGCGCAGCAGCAGGTCCTGGGTCCGCAGGCCCGGCAGCCCGAAGGAGGGCAGCTCGACCGGTGCGAGCAGCGGCAGCAGCTCCTCGGCGGTGGCGTCGAGCAGGCGGAGTTCGGGCACCAGGTCGGTGAGCAGCCGGCGGGCCGCCTCGCGGGCGGGCCGGGTGCGCTGCGCCCGGCCGGGGTCGGCGGACGGGCCGCCGGTGGACCGGCCGCCGGTCGATCCGCCGCCGGTGGTCTCGGGGACGAAGCGGGCGCGCAGGCCGTGCACGACCGCGCGGGCCCGGTTGGCCTCGATCACGCTCTGCGGGACGTTGCGTTCCCGCTCGCCGGCCCGGACCGTCCGTCGGGCCTTGAGCGCCAGCGCGCCCAGCAGCAGCGCCTGGGCGCGCAGGTCGGCCAGGGACACCTGGGCGTCCACACAGCGGACCAGGGTCTCGGCCGGCGTGCCGGGCCCGGCGGGCACCGGGGCGACGTCCATCCGCAGCAGGTCGGCGATGCCGTGGCGGCGGCGGAGTTCGGCGCGGACGTGGTGCAGGTGGCGGGGGTCGGTCGAGGCCAGGTAGCGCGCGGCCAGGTGCTCGCGGGAGTCGGCGAGCCGCCGCGAGCCGACCCGGTCGGCGGGACCGCCGACCCGGACCCGCCCGGTGAGCGCGATCAGGGTCGGGCTGTGCCGGCGCAGCAGGTTGCCGAGCACCTCCTGCTCGGCGTCGTCCACGGTGGCCAGGCCGTGCAGGTCGCCGCCGAGCGGCGGCAGCGGGCCGGTCGGGGCGAGCCGGACGCCGGGTGCGTGCAGGGCGCCGCCGAGCGCCCGGGCGCTGCCCGCCAGGGCGGCCAGCACCGCACCGAGGTAGCCGAACGCGGCCTCGCGCGCCGCGGGCGTCCCCAGCCAGGCGCCCGGCAGGGCGACGCTCAGCAGGCCCTCGGCGCGTCCGTCGGCGCGCAGTTCGGCAGCGGGCACCGAGGGCGGTGGGCCGGGCAGCGTCGCGGAGCGCAGCAGCGCGCCGGTGTCCACGCCGGTCACGGCGACCCCCTTGGTGAGGGACTGCCGTGCCGGCCCCACCCGGGTCAGACTCACCAACATGTGATCAGGTTATCCAATGGGACGCCTGACGTGGGAGGTTGACCGACAATCAGGCCGATCAGCCCAGCACGGTCAGCCCGCCGCCCGCGGTGTCCAGGGTCGGGGCGGCCTGTTCCTCGGCGTTGAGGTGGCGTCGGCCGGAGAGGCGGACCACGACGGCGTCGCCGAGCAGCAGGCGGTCGGTCTCGCCGAGGGCGAGGCGTTCGCCCGGCTCCAGGCGGCGCCACGAACCGCGGTGCAGCAGCGTGCCGTTGCCCGAACCCAGGTCCACGGCGAAGGCGCGCGGCCCGCCGGAGGTCTCCTCCAGCGACAGCATCAGGTGCCGGCGGCTGACCCGCCGCACCTCGAACGGCGGCCGGAGCTCGGTGGCCGCCAGGTTGACGCCGTTGCTCAGGTCCCCGCGGCCGAGCTGCACCGCGCTGCCGACACTGAGCGGGAAGCGCAGGAACTCCCGGCCGTCGGCGGCGTCCGAGGCGACGATCACCCGGCTGGCGCCGCGCGGCCCCGCCTCCTGCAGGGGGTAGCCGCAGCAACTGCACTCGGCCCGGCCGTCGCGGCCGATCGACGGCCAGTCCAGCAGCCGGTCCGGCCACAGGAACGCCTTCATGCAGCCCCGGGTGGTGCACCGCCAGTGGCTGCGCAGCACCCGGCGGTGCGCCGTGACGTCGGTGTCGATGTGGTGCTGCCCGTGCTTGAGGTCCTTGTGCTCCACCGCCCGCGAGACCAGGTGGTCGGGCACCGGCTGGATGCCGCTGGGGCGAAGCCGCACCGTGCCCTCGTGCTCCTCCCAGCCGAGGAAGCGCTCGGGGGACCGCTCGATCCAGGGGTGTTGACGGCGCAGGTCCTTGAACTGGTCGGCGCTGACCACGTACCAGCCGCGGTCGTGGGCGAGTTGCAGCAGCACCGGGTCGGCGGTCGGGGCGAAGCGCAGCTCGCCGGAGCGCTCCAGCCGGGCCAGCGTCTGCCGGTCGTCCGGCGGCAGCGCACGCCGCAGCGAGTTGTCGGCCACCAGCAGCAGCGGGGCGCCGGCGCCGTACTGGCGGTGCCAGGCCGTGCGGACCGACTCCAGGCGCCGCAGCAGCGGGTAGTGCCGGCGAAGCGGCGGCAGCCGCTCGGACCAGCAGACGTTCGACACGTCGACGACGGCCCCGATGTCGGTCGGCACCTGCTGCATCGCCCCCACGATCTCTCCGCTCCTGACCAGGAGTTGCCCAAGCTAGCCGCCCGCGCCGGAGGTGGGCAAGGCGTCCGTCCCCCGGTCGGGGGACGGGCCGGGCGCGGCCGGGCCCGGGGTGGCCCCGCCGCGCCGGCGGACGGGTCAGCGGATCGGCGTCGAGATGGTCGCCGCGTTGTTGGCGGGGTCCGGGTCGGGGGTGGTGGCGGTGGCCCGGGCGGTGTCGGTGATGCCGTACGGGCCGGTGCCCAGGGCGCGGACCACCAGGGTGACGGTGACGGTGCCGCCGGAGGCGAGGGTGCCGACCGTGCAGGTCACGCTGTCGGTGGAGCCGACCGGCGGGGTGACGCAACTGCCCCTGCTGGTGGCGGCGCTGACGAACCGGCCGTTCGCGGGCACGGTGTCGGTGACGACGACGCCCTCGGCGGCCGTCGGACCGTTGTTCCGGACGGTGACCGTGTAGGTGAGGTTGCTGCCGTTGTTGACCGGCTCGGGGGAGGCGGAGACGGCGACGGTGAGGTCGGCCAGCGGCCGGACCACGGCGGTGGTGAACTCGCTGCCGCCGCCGATCGCGGTCGCCCCTTCGAGGAACCGGGTGCAGGGCGCGCTCTCGCCGACGGCGCAGACCCGTACGGGCGTGGACCGCTGGGTGGTGGTGCCGTCGCCGACCTGGCCGCTGGTGTTCCAGCCCCAGCCGACCGCGCTGCCGTCGGCGCGCAGCGCCACGGCGTGGCCGGTGCCGGAGACGACGGCGGTGACGCCGGTCAGGCCCTGGGTGCAGGGCGCGCTCTCGCCGACCGCGCAGACGGCGACGGGCGTGTTCCGGTTGGTGGTGGTGCCGTCGCCGAGCTCGTTGAGGAAGTTGTCCCCCCAGGTGCGGACGGCTCCGGTGGTGGTGACGGCGGAGCTGACGGCGCCGGTGCCCAGGGCGGCGATGCCGGTCAGGCCCTGGGTGCAGGGCGCGCTCTCGCCGACCGCGCAGACCCGTACGGGCGCCCACCGGTCGGTGTTGGTGCCGTCGCCGACCTCACCGCTGTAGTTGAGGCCCCAGGCGACGACGCTGTGGTCGGAGCGCAGCGCCATGCTGTGGCTGCCGCCGGTGGAGACCGCGATGATGCCGGTCAGGGCGGCGTTGCAGGCCGAGTCGGCGCAGATCGACTCGGCGCTGGTGGAGTTGGTGGTGGTGTTGTTGCCGAGCTCGCCGCGTGAGTTGGCGCCCCAGGAGTAGACGAAGCCGGTGGACAGCAGGGCGAGGTTGCTGGACCCGCCCCCGGCGGAGATCGCGACCACGTTCGAGAGCGTGCTGGCGCAGCTGAACCGGCAGGTGGCGACCGGCGTGTAGCGCTGGGTGAGGGTGCCGTCGCCGAGCTGGCCGACGCTGTTGCTGCCCCAGGCGAGGACGGTGCCGTCGGCGCGCAGCGCCAGGCTGTGCCCGCTGCCGGCGGACACCGCGACCACCCCGCCCAGCCAGGACGAGCAGGGCGCGCTCTGGCCGGCGGCGCAGACCGGTGCCGGGGTGGTGCGGTCGGTGAACGTGCCGTCGCCGAGCTGGCCGAAGGCGTTGTTGCCCCAGGCGAGGACGGTGCCGTCGGCGCGCAGCGCGAGGGTGTGGCTGGAGCCGCTGGAGATCGAGATCACGTCCTGGAGCGGCCCGGTGCACGGGGCACCGCCGCAGGCGCGGTCGGGCGTGGTGCGGAAGGCGACGGCGGTGCCGTCGCCGAGCTGGCCGTTGTTGCCCTTGCCCCAGGCGACGGCGGTCCCGGCGATGCCCGGGCGCAGGGCCCGGGGGCCGTCGGCGCCCCGGGCGGGGAGCGCACCGAGCGGGAGCAGCAGGCCGGCGAGCAGGGCGAGCAGGAGGACGGCCGCTCTTCGTGGGGCGGGTCGGCGCAGCGGCGGGTGGCCGGAGGCGGGGTGGTGCGGCACGGGCGGGTCCTTTCGCCGGGGTGGTCCGAGGTGATCGGTGTGGACCCAACATGCGCAGCCGGTCCGCGCGGCCGGCGGCGACAGCACCGCGAGGTCACTCCGCCGGGCGCACGGGCGGGAGCGGCGCACCCGCATCGGACGGGTGACCGTCCGTCAGCCCGGGTCGGGCGCGGTGTGCCGGGCGGTGTCGTGGGCGGCGAGGGCGGCGCGCAGGGTGAGCTGGTCGGCGCCCCGGGCGGCGTCCAGGCCGGTGAGCTCGGTGGCCTTGCGCAGGCGGTAGTCGACCGTGTTGGGGTGCACCTGGAGCCGGGCGGCGGCCTGCCGCCGGTCGAGGCCGCAGGCGAGGAAGGCGCGCAGGGTGTCGAGCAGTTCGGGGCGCCCGGCGAGCGGGGCGAGCAGGGTGGCGAGCCGGTCCCGGGCCGGGCTCGGGCGGCTCAGCTGGTACTCCAGCAGGACGTCGTCGAGCAGGTACAGCCCGGGTCCGCGGCCGGACGCCTGCGCCACCTCCCGGACCTCGCCCACCAGCCGGGCGGCGTCGGCGACGCCGTCGGGCGCGGCGGCGGCCGCCGCCACCAGCAGCTCGGCGCCGCAGACCCGGGCGAGGTCCTCGACCAGCCGGGCGAGCCGGTCGCGGTCCGGGCCGGCGAGGTCGGCGGGCGGCGCCTCGGAGGGGATGAGCACCAGCCCGCCGGCGGCGGAGAGGGCGGAGAGCGGGTCGCCCTTGGTCCGGTGGCGCAGCTCGTTGCGCAGTCGGCGGAGCTTGCGGCGGGCGGCGACGTCGTGGTTGACACCGGGGAGCAGCTCGTCGGGGTGCGGGCCCATGGTGATCCCGAGGACCAGGAAGCACGGCGGCAGCGCGAGTCCGGCCCGGTCGGCGGCGGCCTGCGGGTCGCCGCCCTCCAGCAGCCGGGACAGCAGCGCCTGCCGGGCGACCTGCTCGTCGCCGAGCGCGGCCTGCCGCTCCTGGACGTACCCGGCGGCGACCGCGCAGCTGACCAGCCGGAGGTAGTCCAGCAGCCGGTACTGGACCAGCAGGACGTCCGGCAGGTCGTCGGGTCCGGCGGCGGCCAGCACCCGGGCCGCGCACTCCTGCGCCCCGAAGTGGTACGCCCCGACGACGGCCTCCAGCGGGACGCCCTCGTCGGCGCGCCGGGCCGAGGACTCGCTGATCCGGGTGAGCTCGCCCTCGCCCGGCAGTTCGCCGGTGCGCAGCGTCTCGGTGAACGCCCGGATGCCGCGGTCCACCTCCCGGACGACCTCGCCGCGGAGCTGCTCCGAGGGCAGCGCCCCGTACGCCGGCAGCTGCTCGACCAGACGGGCCATCACCGCGGGCGCCAGGACCGCCGCGGCGGCCCGCAGCCGCTCGTGCACGGCCACGCCGCCGAGCCGCGGCGCCGGGCCGCGGTCCGCCGGGCCGTGCGCCACGGGGTCTCGCCGCTCGGCGTCGCGGTCCGCCTGGTTGGACGCGGTCACAAACCACCTCGCGAATCTCTGGTGTACGGCCCGGGGACACCCCCGCCGTACCGCCGCCATGATGTTCTCCGGGACGTTACTTACCAGTTGGTAACACGCCCGCCGGTGGACCACCAGAGATGTGCGGACCCCAACCGCACCGTCCACCGGACCCTCACCCACCCACCCCACAGACTCGGGGGAGTCAGTCATGCGCAGGAACACCTCCCGGCTGCTTGCCGCCGCCGTCACCGCCGCCCTGGCCGCGACGGCGCTCGCCTCCACCGCCGGACCCGCCGCCGCGGCAGCCGCCCCCTCGGCCGCCGCGGCGAGCGACCCGTTCTACTCGTACGACGGCACCACGCCGCTGTCCTCGCTCGCGCCGGGCACCGTGCTCAAGACCCGGACCCTCACCTACCACGTGGTGGGCCTGCCCACCCCGGTGAAGGCGATCCAGCTGCTCTACCGCACCACGGACGCGCAGGGCCGCCCGTCCGCCAACGTCACCACCGTGGTGCGCAGCCTGACCGGCGACAGCACCAGGGCGGTCTCGTACCAGTCGTTCTACGACTCCCTCAACCCGGCGGACAGCCCCTCCCGGGCCGTCGCCGGCGACCTCAGCCTCGGCGGGCTGATCCCCAACGCCGAGGCGCTGTTCGTCGTCCCGCTGCTGGCGCAGGGCTACAACGTGGTCATCCCGGACACCGAGGGGCAGACCGCCGACTTCGCCGCGGGCCCGGAGTACGGCACCAACACGCTGGACTCGATCCGCGCCGCGACCCGCTCCGAGGCCACCGGCATGAACGCCGACACCGCGTTCGGGCTGATGGGCTACTCCGGCGGCGCGATCGCCACCGACTGGGCGGCCGCCCTGGCGCCGTCCTACGCGCCGGACGTCAACCGCAAGCTGGTCGGCTTCACCGAGGGCGGCCTGCTGGTCGCCCCGGCCCACAACCTCAAGTACGTCGACGGCTCGCTGGCCTGGAGCGGCGTCATCCCGATGGCGATCATCGGCGTCTCCCGCTCCTTCGGCATCGACCTCAAGCCCTACCTGAGCGACTACGGCCTGACGGTCTACCGGGAGCTGGAGCAGGGGTCGATCATCGACGCCATCGGCCACTACCCCGGCCTGACCTGGAAGAAGATGGCCAAGCCGCAGTACGCCGACCCCAACTCGGTGCCCGCCTTCCTCTCCGCGGTGAACCGGGTCAACCTCGGCTCGGCCCCCACCCCGACCGTCCCCGGCTACATCGCGCAGGGCAACGGCGGCGTCCTGGAGGGCACCTTCAACAACCCCGCCGGCATCGGCACCGGCGACGGCGTCATGGTCGCCGGCGACGTCCGGGCGCTCGCCCGGCAGTACTGCGCCACCGGCAACCCCGCGATCAAGTACCAGCAGTACGACCTGCTCAGCCACGTCGGAGCCACCGTCCCCTGGGCGCCCCAGGCCCTCGGCTGGCTGAACGACCGCTTCGCCGGCCGGACCGCCCCCAGCGACTGCGGCCACATCCCCGCCGGCAACTCCCTCGCCCCCGAACAGCCCGCGCCCACCTCCTGACATCCCGTACCAGCCGGGCCCCGCCGCACCAGCACCACGCGGCGGGGCCGCAACCCCGACGGACCCCTGTCAAGAATCGCCCGCCGGAGTTAGCCTGCTCCGCATGGCACCACGGCCCCCCTCGCCGGCCGTCCTGCACGGCCGCTACACCCGGCTGGAACCCCTCACCCCGGCACACGTCCCGGACCTGCACCTCGCCGGAAGCCGCGACGACGGCCTCTGGCAGTGGCTTCCGGTCGTCACGCCCTACACCCTCGGCGAGATGCACATGCTCGTCGAACAGCGCCTCGCCCAGCAGGCCGCCGGCGGGGCGGTGCTGTTCGCCATCGTCCCGGCCGCCACCGGCCGCGCCGCCGGCTGGATCGCCTACACCGACGTCTCGGTCGCCGACGAGCGCCTGGACATCGGCTGGCACTGGGCCGCCCGCTCCACCTGGAACACCCCGGTCACCACCGAGACCCACCTGCTGCTGCTCCGGCACGCCTTCGAGCAGCTGGCCTTCGGCCGGGTCCAGTGGCAGATCGACCACCTGGACATCCGCTCCCAGCTCGCGCTGTCCGGCCTCGGCGCGCTGCGCGAGGGACCGCTGCGCCGCCACGCCCGCCGCTCCGACGGCACCTGGCGGGACACCCTGATCTACGCGCTGCTCGCCAACGAGTGGCGCAACGGCTGGGGCGCCGGGCTGTTCTGAGCGGCGCCGACGGCCCGGTCTCAGAACCTGGAGTCGGCGACCCAGCGCGCCGGCAGCTCCCGGTCGCCCGCGACCTCGAAGGCGTCCGCGTCGAGCGGCAGCCGGCCGTAGACGAGCAGCAGCAGATCGGCCGCCGGGCCCCGGACCGTCGCGTCCGCCTCGGCCGGCTCCCCGTCCGGCACCAGCCCGAAGCCGTCCGGCCGCAGCCGCACCAGCCAGTCGCCGTCCCCGTCGGTGGAGCGGAAGCGGATCGTCTCGCCCGCGCCCCGGAGCCTCGCCACCCCGGGGGCGAAGAGACCCGCGTACGGCAGGTTCACCAGGAACTCGTCCACGCCGTCGACCGCGAGCGCCCGCTCGATCCGCGGCCGGATCCCGAGGGCCAGCTCCGCGTCGACCCGGTGCACCAGGGTTTCGAACAGCATCCGGCGGGCCCAGAAGCGGGCGTGCTGGTCGGCGCCCCATGCCCACATCGGGGTGTCCGGGGCGGTCGCCGCGAACGCGTCCGCCGCCTCGGCGGCGCTGCCGGCCAGCCAGTCGGCCCACGCGTCGTCCCCGTCCTGCCCGTCCGGCAGCCGCAGGTCGACGTCCCGGCTGCGCGGCGGCTCCTGGATCCGGCCGCGCAGGAGGGCGGAGAACCACCGCTGCGCGCTGCCGGTGTGCCGGACCAGCTCGCCCAGCGTCCACTCCGGGCAGGTCGGGACCCGGGTCGTCAGGTCGGCGCCCTTGACGGCGGCGACGAACCGGGCGGTCTCGGCCGCGACGGCGGCGTGGTGGTCGGCGGGGGAGAGCGCGGGAGTGCTCACGGGTGCGGTGCCTCTCGGACGGTGGCGGGCGGCGGCGGGCAGGGGCGGCGGGGGTCTCAGCCGAGCGGCTTGTCGAGGACGGCCTTGGTGTGGCTGAACGTGTCGAGCGAGTACTCGCCGTGGTAGCGGCCCATGCCGCTCTCGCCGACCCCGCCGAACGGCAGCTCGGGGACGGCCAGGTGCGACACCGGCAGGCCGAACACCAGCGCGCCGGAGGAGGTCTCCTCGGCGAGGCGCCGCTTGGTGTCCTCGGAGTCGGTGAAGGCGTACAGCGCGAGCGGCTTCTCGCGCTCGTTGACGAAGGCGATCGCCGCGTCCAGGTCCGGCACGGTGACGACGGGCAGGATCGGACCGAAGATCTCCTCCCGCATCACCGGGGCCGAGGGCGGGACGTCGGCGAGCACGGTGGGCGCGAGGTAGCGGGCGGCCCGGTCGTGGGCGCCGCCGGTGACCACCCGGCCCTCGCCGAGCAGCCCGGTGAGCCGGTCGAAGTGGCGCTCGTTGACGATCCGCCCGTACTCCGGGTCGGCGGCCGGGTCCTCCCCGTGCGCCGCGCGGACGGCGGCCGCCAGCTCGGCCTCCAGCCCGGCCGCGGTGTCGCCGACGGCGAGCACGTAGTCGGGGGCGACGCAGGTCTGCCCGGCGTTGAGGAACTTGCCCCGGACGATCCGCTGCGCGGTCACCGCCAGGTCGACGCCGGGGTCGACCACCACGGGGCTCTTGCCGCCGAGTTCGAGGGTGACGGGGGTCAGGTGCCGGGCGGCCGCTGCCATCACGATCCGCCCGACCGCGCCGTTGCCGGTGTAGAAGATGTGGTCGAAGCGCTGCTCCAGCAGCGCGGTGGTCTCCGGGACGGCACCCTCGACGACGGCGACCGCCTGCGGGTCGAGGTAGCGGGGCAGCAGCCGGGCGATCGCCGCCGAGGTCGCCGGGGCCAGCTCGCTGGGCTTGACCACGGCGGTGTTGCCGGCCGCCAGGGCGCCCACCAGCGGCGCGAGGGCCAGCTGCAGCGGGTAGTTCCACGGCGCGATGATCAGCACGGTGCCGAGCGGGTCGCGGACCACCCGGGCCTCGGCCGGCCGGAACGCGTCCGGCACGGCGGCCGGCCGCGGCTCCAGCCACTCGGCCAGGTGCTTCACGGTGTGGTCGAGCTCGTTGACGGTGAAGGCCACCTCGGTCCGGTACGCCTCGGCGGGGCCCTTGCCCAGGTCGGCGCGGAGGGCGGCGAGGAACGCGTCCGACTGCTCGGTGAGCATGGCGCGCAGGGCCGCCAGCTGGTCGAGGCGCCAGGCGAGCGGCTTGGTGCGTCCGGTGCGGAAGGTGGCGCGCAGCCGCTCCACCACGTCGGCGGGGTCGGTGACGGGGGAGTCGGTCATGGTGCTGCTCCAGGGGAGATTGAGGACCTTGATGGTTGAGGTTCTCAAGTAATGCGTCCGACGGTAGGCCTCAATGGTTGAGTATGTCAACCATTCGCGGCGGCGGCTCGGGCGGCGGGGCGGTCCATGATCGTGATTCGGCTCACGGTGCGGCGGTCGGGTGCGGTCCGGCGGGCCTGGCCCGCGCCGGACCGTTCGTGCGCGGTGCTGCCGGTCGGGGTGCTGACCGGTGCTCAGGCGACCGGTAGGTTGAGCCGGTGCGCGGATCCCAGGCCTGGCGGGAGCGGACCGAGAACGGTCTGCTCGGCGCCTCGGCGTGCCTGCTGCTGGGCATGGTCGCGCACGTGGCCGCCGGTGGCCGACTGCCCGGCCCGGTCGCGCTGATCGGGCTGCTGGCCGTCCTGACGGCGGTCGCCGTCCCGCTGTTCCACGCGCGGATCCGGCGGCGGTTCGAGCTGGTGGTCTCCGTCCTCGCGGCGCTCCAGTTCACGCTGCACCTGGCCCTGGACCGGCTCTCGGGCCCGGGCCACGGCACCGCCGGCCCCGCTGTCCACCAGCACACCTCGGCGGCCCCGGCGTACCTCTGCACCCACGACGGCCTCGCCGTCGTGCCCGACGACCTGGACATCGGCTTCGGGCCCGGCATGCTGCCCGCCCCGGCCGACGGCGGCGCGGACACCCACGCCGCCGCCGGCATGCCGGCCGGCATGGGCCTGCTGATGACGCTCACGCACGCGCTGGCCACCTTCGGTACCGCGCTGCTGCTCGTCCACGGCGACCGGATCCTGCGGCGCCTCGCCGCCCTGGTGGTGCGGCGGCTCGTCCTGCCCGTGCTGCGCTGCCCCGCGCCGCGGTGGCCGGCCCCGCCGGTCGTGAGCGCGCCCGTACCGCGCCTGCGCGGGGTGCTGCTGGCCCGGTGCGTCCCCAGGAGAGGGCCCCCGGCGGTGGCCTGGGCCTGAGCGCGACACCCCCGTGCCGGGGGTGCGCCCGGGCCTGCCCGCTCCGCCCCCGTCGGGCGGGGCTCCACCACCATCCATCGGCCCGTTGCGCGCCCGTGGGCCATGCCCGCGTGCGCGGAGAACCCCGGAGCAGAGATGTCCTCCACCGCTGAACCCCTCGCACCCGTCCTGCCGCCCGACCCGACCCCGCCCCGCCCGGGACGGTCCTGGGCCGGAGCCCGCGCCCTGCTGGTGCGCCTGCACTTCTACGCCGGCGTGTTCGTCGCCCCGTTCCTGCTGGTCGCCGCGCTGACCGGCCTCGCGTACACCTTCACCCCGCAGCTCGACCGCCTGGTCTACGAGAACTGGCTGACCGTCGAACAGACCGGCGGCCCGGTCCGCCCGCTGGCCGAGCAGATCGCCGCCGCCCGCACGGCGTACCCCGCGGGCGACCTCGTCCAGGTGATCACCCCGCCCGGGCCCGAGGACACCACCCGGGTGGTGCTGTCGCTGCCCGAACTCGGCGAGAAGCAGCGCACCGTCTTCGTCGACCCCTACACCGCCCGGGTCAAGGGCGACCTGACCACCTGGTTCGGCTCCACGCCGCTCACCACCTGGCTGGACGACCTGCACCGCAACCTCCACCTCGGCGACACCGGACGCCTCTACTCCGAGGTCGCCGCGTCCTGGCTGTGGGTCGTCGTCCTCGGCGGGCTGGTGCTCTGGCTCGGCCGCAGCCGCGGGCGGCGGGCCGCCGGCGTGCGCGGCGTGCTGCTCCCGGACCGCGCGGCACGCGGCGTCCGGCGCACCCGGAGCCTGCACGCCGCCACCGGCGTCTGGCTGGCCCTCGGCCTGCTGTTCCTCAGCGCCACCGGCATGACCTGGTCCCAGTACGCCGGTGACCGCTTCGGCCAGCTCCTGGACGCCGCCAAGGGCCACGCGCCGGTGCTCGACACCGAGCTGCCCGGCGCGGACACCGGTGGCGGGGGCGCCGGCGGCGGTGAACACGCCGAACACCAGGCCACCGGCGCCCCTGCGAAGGGCGGCCCCGCCGACTTCGAGAAGGCCCTCGCCGTCGCCCGCGCCGCCGGCCTCGGCGGCACCGTCCAGATCAGCCCGCCCAAGAAGCCCGGCCGCGCCTGGACCGTGGCGCAGAAGGACAACACCTGGCCCGTCCACTACGACCAGGTCGCCGTCGACACCGGCGCGGGCACCGTCACCGCGCGGACCCGCTGGGCCGACTACCCGCTGCTCTCCAAGCTCAGCAAGCTCGGTGTCCAGGGCCACATGGGCGCCCTCTTCGGCCTCGCCAACCAGCTCGTCCTCGCCGCCCTCGCCGCCGGACTCACCCTCGTCACGCTGTGGGGCTACCGCATGTGGTGGCAGCGCCGGCCCACCCGGGCCGACCACACCGCCCGGGTCGGCGCCCCGCCGGCCCGCGGCGCCTGGCGCGCCGTGCCGCTGCCGCTGCTCGTCGTCGGGATCCCGGTGGTGGCGGCGGTGGGCTGGGCGCTGCCCGTCCTCGGCGTGACGCTGCTCGGGTTCCTCGCCGTCGACGTCGTGGTCGGCGTGCTCCGCCGCACCCGCTCCACGGCCTGACCCGCCGCCGTGCCGCCCCCGCCGCCGGTGTTGTGGTGGGGGCGGCACGGTCCGAGTGCGGCACGATGGCCGCATGGACCTGCGGATCGACGCGACCGACCTGCCCGGCAGCAGCTGCGAACCCGGCCCCGGCTTCCCCGGCGCGACCGGCATCCACGTCGCCGTCCAGCGCCGCGGCCGTCCGGACGAGCTGCTCGGCCTGCACCCCGGTGACGCCCCGAGCGCCGGCTGGACGCTCCACTGCACGCCCGTCCGTACCCCGCAGGGCCTCGACCTGCGCGGCCCCCACCTCCAGGGCGGCCCGCACGCCCGGTTCGTCTACCTCTCCTGGGGCGCCGTCGACGCCGCCGGCACCTTCACGATGTTCCGCCGCGCCAAGCTGATGCTCGACGCCGTCGACCGGCAGACCCTCGAAGCGGCAGAGGCGTGCGGACTGCTGATCGCCCGCCTCGGCCTCACCGACGGCCGGGGACACCCCCTCTGCGCGGCCGTCCGCCCACCCGCGGTCACCTGGAGCGCAGGCACTCCGCACCAGCCTCGACCGGCAAGCGCTGCGCGGTGATTCCGGCGGCACGGGCGAGCAGGTCGGCGGTCCGCGACCCCGCCTCCACGGCGTGATCGGCGGTGCTGGGCAGGCAGCGGCCGTGCTCGGCGACGAACTCGGTCATGATGACGCCGGCGTGATCGGTCGCGACCTCGATCAGGGACACCGGCCGGCCCTGACCCTCGAGAGCCGTTCGCAACTCGCGCGAACGCTCGACGTCCACCACCGGATCGGCAGTGCCGTGCACCAGCCACACCGGTACCGGCGGCACCGGGCTGCCGCCCAGACGGAGGTCGTCGATCGGCACGGTGCCGGTGGTCGGCGCTGCCGATCCGTACCCGCCGGCGATTCCCACGACGGCCTGCGGCCTCCAGTCGAGGAATGCGGCGGGATTCAGGGCGACACCCACCGCGGCCTTGCCGCCCAACGACCAACCGGCGAGCACGATCCGCCGGGGATCGCCCCCGAAATCGGCTGCGTTCCGCCGTACGAAGTCGGCCGACTCCCGTAGGTGGGTTCGCCCTCCGTCCGGGGCGTCGGGACGCCAGTCCGGCACCAGGACGACGACCCCCAGCCCCGCCGCGGCGCGGGCGACCGGGGCGAGGACGTCCCGTTCGTCGGGGCCCCGGCCGTGCCAGAGCAGCACCGCGGGCACCGGCTCCGACGCACCCGCAGGTCGGTAGACGTCCATGAGCTTGCCAGCGGCCCCGTACGTGAGCCCCGTCCTGACGACAACCTCCGCGGCCACCGCGACACCCCCGATCCGCCACACCACGAACCACGTCACGCTACCGACCTGAGTCGGTCGACCTGACTCCGGGTCAAGGGCGACAGACCTCCGCAGGAGGACGGCGGCGTCTCCTGTCAGGCGGCGACGGCCTTGGCGCGGTCGGTGGCGATGCGGAGGGCGATGCCCGCGAGGACGGTGCCCATCGCGTAGCGCTGGACGCGGAGCCAGGTGGGGCGGCGGGCGAGGAAGCCGGCGATGGTGCCCGCGCTCATCGCGATCAGGCCGTTCACGGTGACGGCGATGGCGATCTGCGTCAGGCCGAGGACGAGGCCCTGCTCCGCGACGTGCCCGCGCTCCGGGCGGACGAACTGCGGCAGCAGCGAGACGTACATGATGGCGATCTTCGGGTTGAGCAGGCAGGTCAGGAACCCCATGGCGACCAGGCGGCGCGGCGGGTCCTGCGGCAGCTGCTGCGGGGCGAAGACCGCGGTGCCGCCCGGCCTGACGGCCTGCCAGGCCAGCCAGAGCAGGTAGCCCGCGCCGGCCAGCTTCACCGCGGTGTAGAGGAGCGGGACGAGCGCGAAGACCGCCGTGATGCCCGCGGTGACGGCGGCGAGGTAGACCAGGAAGCCGGCGGCGACGCCGGTCAGCGACAGCAGCCCGGCCCGGCGTCCCTGAGTGATGGAGCGGGAGACCAGGTAGATCATGTTCGGCCCGGGCGTGAGCACCATGCCCGTCGCCACGGCGGCGATCCCGAGTACGGCCTGCGCGTCGACGGCGGAGGTGAGAGCGTCCATGCGCCGAGGCTAGGCGCCGGTGCGTACTCGGTGCAATGATGACTTTGCGCTCGGTGCAATCGGGAGGAATGTGCTGATGGACGACTACCGCGCGATCGCGGACGAGATCGCCGCCTCCATCGCCGACGGACGCCTGCGCCCCGGCGAACAGCTGCCCACGCAGCGCGCCTACGCCCGCCGGCGCCGCATCGCCGGATCCACCGCCGGCCGCGTCTACCGCGAACTGGTCCGGCGCGGGCTGGTGGTCGGCGAGGTCGGGCGCGGCACCTTCGTCCGGGCGGGCGGCGGCCGGCCCGGCGCACCGGTGGCCCTCGCCGAACCGGCCGCCGCGCCCGTGGACCTCGAACTCAACTACCCGGTCGTCCCCGAGCAGTCCGCGCTGCTCGCCGCCGCGCTGGGCCCCATGCTGCGGGCCGACGCGCTGGACGCCGCCCTCCGCCCGGTCGGCGCGGCCGGCACGGCCGCCGCCCGGGAGGCGTTCGCGGCCCTCGCCTCGGGCACCGGCCGTGCGGGGTTCGGGTCGCAGTGGAGCGCGACCGCCGACGAGGTGCTGTTCGCCGCCAACGGCCGCCAGACCGTCGCCGCGGCCCTGTCCGCACTCGTTCCGCCCGGCCGGCGCCTGGGCGTCGAAGCGCTCACGTACCCCGTGGTCAAGGCGGTCGCGCAACGCCTCGGCATCACGCTCGTCCCGCTGCCCACCGACGAGGACGGCCTGCTCCCCGACGCCCTCGCGGCCGTCCACCGGACCACCCCGCTGCACGCCCTCTACCTGCAGCCGCGGATCCAGAACCCGCTCGGCGCCACCCTCGACCCCGAGCGGCGGGAGGCCCTGGCCGCCGCACTGCGCCGCCTCGACCTGCCCGTGGTCGAGGACGCGATCTGGTCCTACCTGCGCCCCGACAGCCCGCCGCTGGCCGCGCTCGCACCGGAACGGACCGTCCTCGTCGACAGCCTCTCCAAACGCCTCGCCCCCGGCCTCACCACCGGCTTCGCCGTCGTACCCGCCGCGCACCGGGCCGCCGTCGGCGCCGCCCTGCGCTCCGGCGGATCGGCGCCCAGCGGATTCGCCCTGGAAGCGGCCGTCCGCTGGATCGCCGACGGCACGGTCAGCGCGGTCGAGGCGGCCAAGCGCACCGACGCCACGGAACGTCAACTCCTGGCCCGCCACTGCCTGGCCGGCCAGACACTGCGCGCCGACCCCTGCTCGTACTACCTCTGGTGGGAGCTGCCGGCGGCCTGGCGCGCCGAGACCTTCGTCGCCGCCGCCGCGCGCCACGGCATCGCCGTCACCCCCGGCGCCGCCTTCGCCGTCGACACCCGCTCCACGCCGTCCGCGGTCCGGGTCGGCCTCGCCTCGCCGCCGCTGCCCGTCCTGACCCAGGCACTCGACACCCTCGCCCGGGTCGCCCGCGCCACACCGGAGGACCTGCTGGACTGACGGGCGCCCGGGGCTACGCGCCGGTGCGGCCCTCGTCGGCGAGGCGGGAGACCGTACGCTCCAGACGGGCCCGCCGGACCAGGTCCGTCGGCGCCTGGAGCAGCGGCAGGACCGCCAGGTAGCGGCCGGTGCGGTCGAGCGCCCGGAACGCGCGGTCCGCGTCCGGATCGGCCGCCAGCGCGGCGGCGAGGTCCTCGGGCACGGTCGCGGTGCGCTGCGACTCGTACGCGCGCTCCCAACGCCCGTCCGCCTGCGCGCGGCGGACCTCGGCGAGGCCCGGCTCGCGCATCCGGCCCTCCGCGGTGAGCACCGCCACCTTCTCGACGTTGACCTGCGACCACAGACTGCCCGGCCGCCGCGGCACGTACTTCTGCAGGTAGTACCGCTCGTCCAGCCCGCGCCGCTGACCCGAGATCCAGCCGAAGCACAGGCCCACGTCGACCGCCTGGTCACTGGTCAGCGACGGGATCCCGCTGCCCTTCTTCGCCAGCTTCAACCACACGCCCTCGGTGCGGGTGTGATGGCCGCTCAGCCACTCCGTGAACGCCTGCTCGTCCGCGAACGGCAGGACCTCGACCCCGGCGATCGTCTCGCTGCTCTCCATCCCGCCAGGCTAACGGCGGGAGCGGACACGGTCAGGGCTCGCACCAGGCGGCACGGAGCTGCTCGGCGGCATCGGCGGCCTGGTGGAGGCCCGCGTGGTAGGCGGGTTCCCAGGCCGTCCGGTCGTTGAGGTCGGGGCCGAAGGCGCGCAGGGAGGCCGGATCGGGCTCGACGGTCACCGCGGTGTGCGCTGCGGCGACGGCGAGTTCGCGGTCGAGCAGCGTGCGGGGGAACAGGTGCGCCTGCGGGTCGACGACGACGAGCGTGCGGGCTCCGGCCGCGAGGCGGGCGTTGGTGGTGGAGTGCAGGGCGCCGTCCAGGTAGCGGCGGCCGTCGACGGTGATCGGCGGGTAGAGGCCGGGGAAGGCCGTGCCGGCTGCCACGGCAGAGGCGAGCGGAGCGCCGCTCGTACGGTCGAGGACCACCTGCTCGCCGGTCTCGGCGTCCGTCGCCGGGACGAGCAGCGGCCGGTCCGGCCAGGTGTCGGCGCCGACCATGGCGTGCATCCGGGTGACGTGGGCCTGCTCGGGGCCGGTGTCGGCGGCGAGGGCGATCCGGCCGACCCGGCGTCGGGCGCCGTCCGGGTCGGCGGCGGCGTTGCCGAGTTCGGCGAAGACCTCGCCCAGCCGGCGCCCGTCCACCCGGGGAGGGGTGGCGGCGGACCCGGCGGGGCGTGCCGGGGTGGCGAGCCGGGCGGGGTCCTGGCCGGTGGCCAGCAGCGCGGCGACGATCGCGCCGGCCGAGGTGCCGACGAACAGGTCGGCCTCGGCGAGATCCACTCCCCGGTCGCGCAGTCCGCGGGCCAGCCCGGCGGTCCAGGCCGTGCCGACGAGACCTCCGGCGCCCAGGACGAGTGCCCGGTCAGGTGCCCTCTCGGGTGCGTGCATGACTGTCTCCCTCCCCGTTAGTGAAACAGTCGTACCATATACTGATGCAGTGTCAGATGCGCCCGACAGGAGGGACGACCGACCGTGGGGCGACCCCCTGATCCCGCGCGGCGCGAGGCGACGCTGGCGCGTGCCACCGACTACGTCCTCGCGCACGGCCTCGCCGGGCTGAGCCTGCGGCCGCTCGCTGCCGCGCTCGACACCAGCCCGCGGATGCTGCTCTACGACTTCGGCAGCAAACAGGAGCTGGTCGCCGCCGTCCTCGCCGAGGCCCGCCGCCGCGGCGCGAACCGGATGGCCGACTGCCTGCCGGTGGAGGCGGCCACCCCGGAGGAGCACCTGCGCGGCATCTGGGCCTGGATCAGCGCACCGGAGCGCGCCCCGTTCGTCCGGCTGTTCTTCGAGGTGCACGCCGACGGCCTCGTCCACCCCGAGAACTACCCGGACCGGGCCGAGGCGATCACCGGCTGGTTCGGCACCCTCGGTGCCGCACTGCGCGGCGTCACCACGGGCCCCGACGACACCGCCACGCCGACTCTGGTCATGGCCGTCGTCCGGGGCCTGCTGTTCGACCTCGCGAACACCGGCGACCGTGACCGCACCGACCGGGCGCTGGACCGCTTCTGCGAGCTCCTCCGGCGGTGAACGCGCCGGTCGGAGTGGCGGGATCTTGCGGAAAGGTGTCACGGGTGGTGCTTCCGGGCGGCGATCCGCGGTGGCGATCATGGAGGTGGATGTTCGAACCCGGAACGGAGACCGTCATGGCCCTGGAGATGCGCGACCGCTGCGAACGCTGCGAGGTCGCCGAGCTGACCGAGACCTCGCCGGCCCGGATCTGCACGTACGAGTGCACCTTCTGCGTGCCCTGCAGCGAGGCCATGCAGGACATCTGCCCCAACTGCGGCGGCGAGCTCGTCGCCCGTCCCCGCCGCGGGGCGGTTCGGGTCGGCGCGGGCGAAAGCAGTTGACCGGCTCGGCATGATGTCCGGCATGGGTACGGATATCAGCGGCTACCTGGAGTACCGGGCGCCGCAGGACGATCAGGAGTCGATCTGGAACACCGCACACGATCTGAAATCCCTTTTCCCGGACCGTGACTACGACGTGTTCGGGTGCCTCTTCGGGGTTCGCAACTACGCGAACTTCCGCCCCCTGGCCGCGGGCCGGGGTCTGCCCGTCGACGCCTCGGCCGGCGTGGCCGCGCGGTTCGCGCAGCTGACGGAGTGGTACGGCGAGGACGGCTTCCACGGCACCACCTGGATCGGCTGGGCCGAGGTGAAGGCGGTCGACTGGGACGAGCCCGCGGAGCGGCCCGACAGCCGGCTCCACGAGTACCGCCGGACCGCGCACGGGCTCCGGCTGACGGGCAAGTCGTCCTGGAGTCCCGCGTTCGCCGAGGCCGTCGGTCTGGCGAGGGGCGAGGAGCGGCAGTGGCCCGAAGGGAGCGAGTGGCTCGTCGGGGACACGCTCTACCGATCGGTGACCCTCCGCCGCAAGGACGCCGTCACCGCGACCGGGGAGTGGCAGGCCGTGTGGACGGCCATGGAGGCGCTCGCGGCGCAGCACGGTGACGACAACGTGCGCCTGGTCGTGTGGTTCGACGAGTGAGCGGTGTTCCGCGACTCGGGATCGGATTGACGGGCCGACCAGCGGCTTCCTAGACTCGAACGCGGCGAAGAGTGTCAGTCCCACGGCCCCGGCCGACTGACCGGCAACCCCCACACTGCGGTGGGGTGCCCCGGGGATAAGCCAGGTGGCATGGCGTCATGCCGCAAGCGCAGTCGTGTGCCCCTCGGGGGCGGGGATGGAGAAGGTCGTGGCCCAGGGGGCGGTCGGACGTCGCACGGTCGGGCTCCGGTTGGTGGCGAGGCTCGACATCGACCTGCTGAGGCGTGCCAGTTCGCTGTGTCGTTGAGGACGGTCGGCCGAGGACCGGGGCGCGTGACGTGCCGTCCGGTGGGCCGACAGGAGGACCCGACCATGAACTTCGCGATTTCCGCGTAGGGGGCGCCGTGCGGCCGCGCTCCCTCGCGGCCTGCTTCAGGAGTACGGATGTCCATCGCCCCCGTGCGTGCGTCGCACGCCCTTCCGAGAACGCTGCCGGCCGGCCGGGAGGCCGAGTACCGGCACCTGGCGCAGGCCCTGGACCGGTGCGAGGCCGGCGTCGGCACGGTCGTCGCCCTGCACGGGTCGGTGGGCAGCGGCCGCAGTGAACTGCTGTACAGCTTCAGCGATGTGGCGGCCGAGCGCGGCGCCACCGTCCTGATGGGCACCGGATCCCCGCTGGAGCGGGACTTCCCGCTGGGCCTGGCCCGGCAGTTGCTGCAGAGCGCGCCGCTGGATCCGACCGAGGAGGCCGCCGCGGAGACCCTGCTCGCGCAGGGCGCGGTGGAGGCCGCGCGGCGGGCCCGGACGGCCGGGCCGGGATCCGCGGAGGGGCTGGAGGGCCGGCTCGGACAGCCCACGCTGGAAGGGCTGTTCGGCCTGGTGCGGGGGCTGGCCGCACGCGGTCCGGTGCTGATCGCGGTCGACGACCGGCAGGACGCCGACCCGCAGTCGCTGGAGTTCCTGCTGTACCTGGTCCGCCGGACGAGGAACAGCGGGGTGCTGACCGTCCTCAGCTCGCGCGAGACGATGACCCCGCCGAACCCGTTCTTCGAGGTCGAGCTGGCCCGCCAGCCGCACCACCGGCAGGTCAGGCTGGACGTGCTGTCGCGTGAGCTGGTGGACCAGCTCGTCCGGGAGCGGTTCGGGGCCGCGACCGCCGTCCGGACGGGCCGCGCGGCGCACGAACTGACCGGCGGGAACCCGCTGCTGGTCCACGCGCTGATGGACGATCAGGAACGCGCCGGGACACCGGCCGACCTGGTGGCCGACCTGGTGGCCGGCGAGGGCTACCGGCGCGGACTGATGCACTGCCTGCACCGGATCGACCCGCTGGCCCTGCGGTACGCCCGCGGCGTCGCGGTGCTGGGAGCCGCGGCGAGCCCCGCGCTGCTCGCCGAACTGCTGCTGCTGCCCGCCGAGGCGCTGCCGCGGGCGCTGTACCTGCTGCACGCGGCCGGACTGTTCCGGGACGGCGGATTCCGGCACGCCAGCGCGGCCGGGGACCTGCTCGCCGCGATGCGGCCCGAGGAACTGGCGAGCCTGCACGAGCGGGCCGCCCGCCTGCTGAGCGCCGCCGGGGCCGAACCCCGGACCGTGGCCGGCCACGCCCGCGCGGCCGAGGGCTACCGGCGGCCACCGTGGTCCGCGGACACGGCGGCCGAGGGCGAGCCGGCGGCCGCCGTCGCGGCGGTGCAGGTGGCTGGGCCGGCGGTGGCGGTGGCGGTGGACGGTCCGGGCGCCGGCGACGGTGGTGGTGACGTCCGGGTGGGGGCGAGCGCCGAGCAGGGGGCGGTCGCGGTGCCCGGCGGCGCTCGGACGTCCGCGGCCGGCGTGGGTTCCGGCGGCGTTGCGGCGTTCGCGGCCGGGCCGTCGGTGGGCCGTGGGGCCGACGCCCCGGTGGCCGGGTCGGCGGCGTACGCGTCCGTGGTGCCCGGGGCGGGGGCGGCGTACGGGGATGCGGTGGCGTTCCGGTGCGTGCCGTCGCTGCCCGGGACGGTCGGGGACGGCGCGGGGGCGCTGCGCCACGAGCTGAAGGAGATCCGGCACCTGTTCTGGCAGGGTCGCGCGGAGGACGGCGTGGCCGCGCTGGAGCGGTTCGAGGCGGGCGCGGGGAACACCGGCGCGAGCGCGGGACTGCGGACCTGGCTGGGGTACTGGTACCCCTCCCTGCTGCCGGCACGCGCGGCCGGTGAGGCCGAGGCACCCGGCGGGATGCGGCTGCTGGCCGGGCTGCTCGCGGGGACGGTCGCGGTCGGCGAGGCGGTGGTCCGGGCCGAGGCGCTGCTGCGGGACGGCCGGCCGGGTCAGCGGGTGGAGGGGCCCGGGATGGAGGCGCTGAGTGCGGCGCTGACGGTGCTGCTGTACGCGGACCGGGCCGACCGGGCGGCGTACTGGTGCGGGGTGCTGTCGGAGCGCGGCACGCTGCGCTGCGGCACGCCGTGGCAGGCGCTGTACTCCGCGCTGCGGGCGGAGGCGGCCCTGCGCCAGGGCGACCTGCGGACCGCCGACGAGGCGGCGCGGGCGGCGTTCGCGCAGGTCACGCCGGACGCGTGGGGCGTGGCCGTGGGCCTGCCGCTGTCCACGATGGTGGCGGCCCGGACGGCGTTGGGCCTGCACCAGGACGCGGCGCGCTTCCTGGGGCTGGCCGTACCGGACGGCATGGCGCGGACGCCCGCCGGGCTGCACCTGCGGTACGCCCGGGCCGGGCACCTGCTGGCGGTCGGACGGGCCGAGGAGGCCCTGGGGGAGTACCGCGCGTGCGGCGACACCATGGCCCGCTGGGGCCTGGAGCACCTGCCCGCGATGGCGCCGTGGCGGCTCGGCGCGGCCCGGGCGCAGCTCGCGCTGGGCCGTCCGCAGGCGGCCGCGTTCCTGGCGGACCAGCAACTGGCCAGGCTGGGCGAGGCGGGTCCGCTGCGGCTGCGCGGGCAGGCGCTGTGGATCCGGGCGGCGGCGGGGGAGCGGGCGGAGCGGACCGCGCTGCTGGAGCAGGCGGTGGAGCTGCTGGAGGAAGCGGGCGCGGAGGCGGACCTGGCGGGGGCACTGGCCGAGCTCAGCGAGGCGCAGCGGACCGACGGCGACCCGGGCGGCGCCCGGCTGACGGACCGTCGGCTGCGCCGCAGCCCGGCCCTGTCGGTGGTCCCGGCGCTCACGCAGGCCGCGGTGGCGCACGCGGCGGTCGCCGATCCGGCCGTCGAGCCGCAGACGCCCACCGCTCCGACGCCCACCGCTCCGACGCTCGGCCCTCCGGCCGCCGCGCACCCGGTGCCCGTGCATCCCGGAGCCTTGCAACCGGCCGTCGGGCCGCCCGCGGAGGGGCTGTCGGACGCCGAGCGGCGGGTGGTGGAGCTGGCGGTCCGCGGGCTGTCGAACCGGGACATCGCGCGCAGGCTGTTCATCACGGTGAGCACCGTGGAGCAGCATCTGACCAAGGTGTACCGGAAGTTGGGGGTCCGCCGGCGGGTGGACCTGGCAGCGGTGGTCGGCGGCGCGGACGGCGGTGCGGCAGCGTCGGCGGGCGGGACCGGGGTCGGGGTGCCGTTCGGCCTCGGGGCTAGGGGTACGACAGGGGTTGCGTAGGGGCCCGGCGGGTCGGGTCGGCGGGGGACGCTGCGGGACGGAAGACGACACCGGCCCCAGGAGTGGAACCCACCATGGCGGAATTCCCCGACCCGTCCGTGCTCGACGCCGGCTCACCGGAGGCGGTGGCCGTGATCGGCGCCGCGTGCCGGCTGCCCGGCGCGGCGGACCCGGAGGCGTTCTGGCAGTTGCTGGACGCCGGCCGCAGCGCGGTCGGGGCGCCTCCGGCGGGCCGGTTCGCGGAGGGCGAGCCGGTCCGGGCGGGCGGGTATCTGGAGCAGGTCGACCGGTTCGACGCCGACTTCTTCGGCATCACCCCGGCCGAGGCGGCCGCCGCCGACCCGCAGCAGCGCCTGGTGCTCGAACTGGCGTGGGAGGCGCTGGAGGACGCCGGGGTGGTGCCCGCCGGGCTGGCGGGCAGCCGGACCGGGGTGTTCGTCGGCGCGATCGGCGGTGACTACGCCGCGCTGGCGGCCCGGACCGGCTCGCCCACCCGGCACACGCTGACCGGCCTCAACCGGGGTGTCATCGCCAACCGGGTGTCGTACGCGCTGGACCTGCGCGGGCCGAGCCTGACGGTGGACTCCGCGCAGTCGTCCTCGCTGGTCGCCGTCCACCTCGCGGTGGAGGCGCTGCGGTCCGGCGAGGCGGAGTACGCGCTGGCGGCGGGCGTGCACCTCAACCTGGCGCCGGACTCGGCGCTGGCCATGGAGCGGTTCGGCGCGCTGTCGCCGGACGACCGGAGCTTCACCTTCGACGCCCGCGCCAACGGCTTCGTCCGCGGCGAGGGCGGCGTGGTGCTGGTGCTGAAGCCGCTGGTGCGGGCGCTGGCGGACGGCGACCGGGTGTACGCGGTGCTGCTCGGCAGCGCGGTCAACAGTGACGGTGCCACCGAGGGGCTGACCGTGCCGAGTGCCGCCGCCCAGGCGGACGTGGTGCGCCGGGCGCTGCGCCGGGCCGGGGTCGAGCCCGCGCGGGTCGGGTACGTGGAGCTGCACGGCACCGGGACCAGGGTCGGCGACCCGATCGAGGCCGCCGCGCTCGGGGACGCGCTCGGCGCCGGCCGGGCAGCGGGGTCGCCGCTGCTGGTCGGCTCGGCCAAGACCAACGTCGGGCACCTGGAGGGCGCGGCGGGCATCGTCGGGCTGCTGAAGACCGTTCTCGCGGTGCACCGGGGCCGGTTGCCGGCCAGCCTCAACTTCGCCACGCCCAACCCGGACATCCCGTTCGGGGAGCTCGGCCTGCGGGTGCGGACCGAGTCCGGGCCGTGGCCCGGGGACGGCGGGGCGCCGGTCGCGGGCGTGAGCTCGTTCGGGGTGGGCGGCACCAACGCCCATGTCGTGGTCGCCGCGGGTCCGCAGGGCGGGGACGCCACGGCAGAGCCTGCGGGTACGCAGGCCGCGACCGCGGAGGGCGCGGGTGCGCAGGTGTTGTGGCCGGTGTCCGGCCGGAGCCCGGCCGCGCTGCGCGAACAGGCGGCGCGGCTGCGGGAGTTCGCCGAGTCCCGGGGCGACCTCGCCCCGGCCGTGCTCGGGCGGGCGCTCGCCACCACCCGGACCGCCTTCGAGCACCGTGCCGCCGTCACCGGCACCGACCGGACGGAGCTGCTGGCGGGCCTGGCGGCGCTCGCCGGGGGCGGGCAGGCCGCCGGGCTGGTCCAGGCCCGGGCGCACACCGGCGGTCCGACCGTGCTGGTCTTCCCCGGCCAGGGCTCCCAGTGGGACGGCATGGCCCGCGAACTCCTGGACACCGCACCGGCGTTCGCCGAGGAGCTGGCCGCCGTCGAGCGGGCGCTGGCCCCGTACACCGACTGGTCGGTGGGTGCGGTGCTGCGCGGCGAGCCCGGGGCGCCCGGGCTGGACCGGGTGGACGTGGTGCAGCCCGTGCTGTTCGCCGTGAACGTGGCGCTGGCCGCGCTGTGGCGCGCGGAGGGCGTCCGGCCGGACGCGGTGATCGGCCACTCGCAGGGCGAGATCGCGGCGGCGTACGTGGCCGGCGCGCTCACCCTGGAGGACGCGGCCGCCGTGGTCGCGCTGCGCTCGCAGGCCATCGCCGGGCTCGGCGCCTCGGGCCGGGGCGCGATGGCCGCGATCCCGGCCCCCGCCGAGGAGGTCGCCGCGCGGCTCGCAGCCCGGCCGGGCGGGATCAGCGTCGCCGCCGTCAACGGACCGGCCGCCACCGTGGTCTCCGGCGACCGGGAGGCGGTCGAGCGGCTGGTCGAGGAGTACCGCGCGGAGGACGTCCGGGCCCGGCTGGTGCCCGTCGACTACGCCTCGCACTCCCCGCACGTCGAGCCGCTGCGCGACACGCTGCCCGCCCTGCTCGCCCGCATCCGGCCCCGCCGCGCCGACCTGGCGTTCTACTCCACCGTCACCGGCGGCCTGCTGGACACCACCGAGCTGACCGCCGACTACTGGTACCGCAACCTGCGCGGCACCGTGCAGCTGGAGCGCGCCGTGCGGGCCGCCCTCGCCGACGGGCACCGCAGCTTCGTCGAGTCCAGCGCCCACCCGGTGCTGACGGTCGGTCTGGCGCAGATCACCGACGGAGCGGCCGCCGTCACCGGCACGCTGCGCCGCGACCACGGCGGGCCCGGGCAGTTCGCGGCGTCGCTCGCCGAGCTGTGGGCGCGCGGCGGTGCCGTCGACTGGACGGCCCGGTACGGCGGGCGCGGCGGCCCGGTGCCGCTGCCGACGTACGCGTTCCAGCGCCGCCGGCTGTGGCTGGACGGGGAGACCGCGCCGCTGACGGTCGGCCCGGAGCCGGTCCGGGCCCCGGTGACGGAGCCGGCCGACGGCTGGAGCGAGGAGGCGGCGCTGGCCGCCGTCCGGTCCGCGGCGGCGCTGGTGCGCGGGCAGGACGGGCCGGAGGCCGTCGACCCCGACCGCAGCTTCAAGGACCTGGGCTTCGACTCGGTCGCCGCCGTGGAGTTCCGCGACCGGCTGGCCGGCGCCACCGGCCTCACCCTGCCGTCGACCCTGACCTTCGACCACCCCACCCCGCGCGCCGTCGCCGCCCGGCTGGCCGCACCCGCTGCTGCCGCCGGGTCCGCCGGGCCCGCCGCGCCCGCGTACGGCCCCGGCGGGGCGGCGGACGACGACCCGATCGCCGTGGTCGCGCTCAGCGGCCGCTGGCCCGGCGGCGCCGACACCCCCGAGCAACTGTGGGAGCTGCTGCGCGAGGGCCGGGACGCGATCGGCCCGTTCCCCGACAACCGCGGCTGGGACCTGGACGCGCTCTACGACCCCGACGGCGAACGGCCCGGCAGCTCGTACACCCGGCAGGGCGGCTTCCTGGCCGACGCCGACCGCTTCGACGGCGCGTTCTTCGGCCTCGCCCCGCGCGAGTCCGCCGCGATGGACCCGCAGCAGCGCCTGCTGCTGGAGTCCGCGTGGGAGCTCACCGAGCGGGCCGGCATCGTCCCCGCCACCCTGCGCGGCAGCCGCACCGGCGTGTTCGTCGGCGCCATGCCGCAGGAGTACGGGCCGCGCCTGCACGAGACCCCGGTCGGCTACGAGGGCCACGCCCTCACCGGCACCCTCGGCTCCGTCGCCTCCGGCCGGCTGGCCTACACCCTGGGCCTGGAGGGCCCGGCGATCACCGTCGACACCGCCTGCTCCTCCTCGCTGGTGGCGATCCACCTCGCCGCCCAGGCGCTGCGCACCGGCGAGTGCGACCTCGCCCTGGCCGGCGGCGTCACGGTGATGTCCACGCCCGGCATGTTCACCGAGTTCAGCCGCCAGCGGGGCCTCGCGCCCGACGGCCGCTGCAAGCCCTTCGCGGCCGCGGCCGACGGCACCGCCTGGGCCGAGGGCGTCGGCCTGGTGCTGCTGGAACGCCTCTCCGACGCCCGGCGGCGCGGCCACCGGGTGCTCGCGCTGGTCCGCGGCTCCGCCGTCAACCAGGACGGCGCCTCCAACGGCCTCACCGCCCCCAACGGCCCCGCCCAGGAACGCGTCATCCGCCAGGCCCTCGCCCAGGCCGGACTCGCCCCCGGCGACGTGGACGCCGTCGAGGCCCACGGCACCGGCACCGCCCTCGGCGACCCGATCGAGGCGGGCGCCCTGATCGGCGCGTACGGCCGGGGACGGGAGCGGCCGCTGCTGATCGGCTCCGCCAAGTCCAACCTCGGCCACACCCAGGCCGCCGCCGGCGTCACCGGCGTGATCAAGCTGGTCCAGGCCCTGCACCACGGCGAACTGCCCGGCACCCTGCACCTGGACGCGCCCTCCCCGCACGTCGACTGGACGGCCGGCGACGTCCGCCTGCTGGAGCGCACCACGCCCTGGCCCGCCACCGGCCGCCCGCGCCGCGCCGCCGTCTCCTCCTTCGGCATCAGCGGCACCAACGCCCACCTGATCCTGGAGGAGCCGCCGGCCGAGCCCGCTGCGCCCGAACCGGCCCACGGCGGGCTGCCGTTGCTGGTGTCGGGACGCAGCGAGGCCGCCCTGCGGGCCCAGGCCGAGCGGCTGCTGCCGCTCGCCGGGCAGGCCGGCCTCGGCTGGGCGCTGGCCACCGACCGGACGCACTTCGAGCACCGGGCGGCCGTCCTCGGCGACCCGGCCGAGGGCCTGCGGGCGCTGGCCGACGGCCGCGAATCCGCCGGGCTGCTGCGCGCCACCGCCGCCCGGAACGTGCGCACGGCCTTCCTGTACTCCGGCCAGGGCAGCCAGCGACCCGGCGCGGGCCGCGAACTGTACGCCACCGAACCGGTGTTCACCGCCGCCGTGGACGAGATCGCCGCCCTGTTCGCCGCCGAACTCGCCGTCCCCCTCACCGAGGTCCTGTTCGCCGGACCCGGCACCGAGAACGCCGCCCTGCTCGACACCACCGCCTACACCCAGCCCGCGCTGTTCACCCTGCACGTCGCCCTGCACCGCCTCGCCGAGTCGTACGGGCTGCGCCCCGACCACCTGATCGGCCACTCGGTCGGCGAACTCAGCGCCGCCCACCTGGCCGGCGTCCTCTCCCTGCCCGACGCCGTCACCCTGGTCGCCGCCCGCGGCCGACTGATGGAGGCCCTGCCCGCCGGCGGCGCGATGGCCGCCGTCCAGGCCACCGAGGCCGAGGTCGCGGCCGACCTCGGCCCAGCCGTCTCGCTCGCCGCCGTCAACGGGCCGACCTCCGTCGTGCTCTCCGGCGACGGCGCCGAGGTCCGGCGGATCGCCGACGCCTGGCGGGCCCGCGGCCGCCGCACCAAGCTGCTCCAGGTCGGCCGGGCCTTCCACTCGCCGCACATGGACGCCGTCCTGGCCGACTTCCGCGCCGTCGCCGAGCGGCTGGAGTACCGCGAGCCCCGACTCGCCGTCATCTCCAACCTCACCGGCGAACCCGCCACCGCCGAGCAACTTCGCAGCCCCGACTACTGGGTGCGGCACATCCGCGAGGCCGTCCGCTTCCACGACGGGATCCGCGCCCTGCGGGCCGCCGGGACCGGCGCCTACCTGGAACTCGGCCCCGGACCCGTGCTCACCGCGCTCGCCGAGGACAGCCTCGACGACACCGACGAACCCCGCGTGCTCGCCGCCGTCCTGCGCGCCGACCGGCCCGAACGCGACACCGTCACCGAGGCCCTCGCCCGGCTCCACGTGCACGGCGTCGAGGTCGACTGGCACGCCGCCCTCCCCGGCGCCCCGACCGGCGTCGACCTGCCCACCTACCCCTTCCAGCGGCAGCGGCACTGGCTCGGCCGGCCGGCCGGTACGGCGGACGCCGGCGGCCTCGCCCCCACCGGCCACCCGCTGCTGGGCGCCGCCACCGAACTCCCCGACGGTGCGGGCCTGCTGCTCACCGGACGGATCGCGCTGCGCACCCACCCCTGGCTCGCCGACCACGCGGTGGCGGGCCAGGTGCTGCTCCCCGGCACCGCGCTGCTCGAACTCGCCCTCCAGGCCGCACTGCGCAGCGGCGCCGGACAGGTCGAGACCCTCGACCTGGAGGCCCCGCTGGTGCTGCCCGAACACGGCGGGCTCCGGCTGCAGGCCGTCGTCGGAGCGGAGGACGGGAGCGGCCGCCGGCCGGTCCAGCTCCGCTCCCAGGCCGAGCACGAGGACGCCGACTGGACGCGGCACGCCACGGGCGTACTGGCACCCGGTGGTGCGGCGCGGCCGGCCGCGGACGGCGCGTGGCCGCCCGCCGGCGCGGAGCCGGTCGAGCTGGACGGCCTGTACGAGGAGCTCGCCGCGCGGGGATACCGGTACGGGCCGGTGTTCCGGGGGCTGACCGCCGCCTGGCGGCGCGGCGAGGAGCTGTACGCGGAGATCGCCCCGGCCGCCGACGCCGAGGCGTACGCGCTGCACCCCGCGCTGCTGGACGCCGCCCTGCACGCCGTCGTCCGGGACGCCGAGCGGACCGTCCTGCCGTTCACCTGGCGCGAGGTGACGGTCCATCGCGCAGGTGCCACCGCCCTGCGGGTCCGGATCACCCCGGCCGGGCAGGACACCGTGACCCTGGACGCCGCCGACAGCACGGGCACGCCCGTCGCCACCGTCGCCGCCCTCACCCTCCGTGCCGCCACCCCCGCCGGGGCGGCCGACGCGGCCCTGCGCCTCACCTGGCAGCCCCTGGCGACCCCCGCGGCCACGACAGGAACAGTGGCCGCGATCCCGCCGCAGGGCGGTGCGCCCGCAGGGGCTCGGGAGCTGGAGTCGGTGCGTGCCGGGCTGCCGGGGGACACCTCGCTCGAACTCGTCCGGGACGCCGAGGAGGCGCTGCGGGTCGTCCGGCAGTGGCTGGCCGGTGACGGCGGGACGCTGGTGGTGGCCACCGAGCACGCGGTGGCCACGCATGCCGGGGAGGACGTGCCGGAGCCCGCGGCCGGGGCGGTGTGGGGGCTGGTGCGCACCGCGCAGGCGGAGCACCCGGGCCGGCTGGTGCTGGTGGACCTGGACGGCACCCCGGAGTCCCTGGCCGCGCTGCCCGCCGCCCTCGCGGCCGACGAGCCCCAACTGGCCCTGCGGGCCGGCGAGGTGCTGGTGCCGCGGCTGGTCCGGGACCACCGCGACGGCCTGCTCGACCTGGCGGGCCGGGACACCTGGCGGCTGGACACCGAGACCCCGGGCAGCCTGGACAGCCTCGCCGCGCTGCCCGCCCCCGAGGCCCGCCGTCCGCTGGCCGCGGGCGAGGTGCGCCTCGCGGTGCGCGCCGCCGGGCTGAACTTCCGCGACGTCCTGATCGCGCTGGGGGTCTACCCGGGCGGGGCCAGGGTCGGCGCGGAGGCGGCGGGCACGGTGCTGGAGACCGGTCCGGGCGTGGAGCGCCTGCGGGTCGGCGACCGGGTGGCCGGTCTGGTGCAGGGCACCCTGGGGCCGGTCGCGGTGACCGACCACCGGCTGCTGTTCCGGGTACCGGAGGGGTGGAGCGACGCGCAGGCGGCGACCGTCCCGGTGGCGTTCCTGACGGCGCACCACGGGCTGTACGACCTGGCGGGCCTGCGGCCGGGGGAGAGCGTGCTGGTCCACGCCGCGACCGGCGGTGTCGGTCAGGCGGCGGTGCAGCTGGCCCGGCACGGCGGTTCGGCGGTGTTCGGTACGGCGAGCCCCGGCAAGTGGGGCACGCTCCGGGGGCAGGGCCTGGACGACGCACAGATCGCCTCCAGCCGGACGCTGGACTTCGAGCCGGCGTTCCGCACGGCGACCGGCGGGCGCGGCGTGGACGTCGTGCTGAACGCGCTGGCCCGGGAGTTCACGGACGCCTCGCTGCGGCTGCTGGCCCCGGGCGGGCGGTTCGTGGAGATGGGCAAGACCGACCAACGCGACCCGGAGACCGTCGCGCGGGACCACAACGGCGCCGCCTACCTGACGTTCGACCTGTTCGACGTGGACCCGGACCGGATCGCCGCGATCCTGGCCGAGCTGGCGCCGCTGTTCGCCTCCGGCGCGCTGACCCCGCTGCCGGTGCTGGCGCAGGACGTGCGGCACGCCCCGCAGGCGGTCCGCCGGCTCAGCCAGGCCCGGCACACCGGCAAGCTGGCGCTCACCCTGCCCGCGCCGCTCGCGGACGGCGGCACCGTCCTGGTGACCGGCGGCACGGGGGCACTGGGCCGGCTGGTCGCCCGACGCCTGGTCACCCACCACGGCGTCCGGCACCTGCTGCTGGCGAGCCGTCAGGGCATCGGCGCGCCGGGCGCGGCCGAGCTGGCCGCCGACCTCGCGGCGCTCGGCGCGGAGACCACCGTCACCGCCGCGGACCTGGCCGACCCGGCGGCGGTCGAGGCGCTGGTCGCGGGGGTGCCCGCCGGGCACCCGCTGACCGCGGTGGTGCACACCGCCGGCGTCCTGGACGACACGGTGCTCACCTCGCTCACCCCCGAGCGGCTGCGCCGGGTGGCGGGCCCCAAGGCGGAGGCCGCCTGGCACCTGCACCGGGCCACCGCCCACCTGGACCTCGCGGCGTTCGTGCTGTTCTCCTCCGCGGTCGGCCTGCTCGGCAACCCGGGCCAGGCCAACTACGCCGCCGCCAACGCCCAGCTGGACGCGCTGGCGCAGCACCGCCGGGTGCGCGGCCTGCCCGCGGTGTCGCTCGCCTGGGGCCACTGGGCGGAGGCCGGCGGCATGGCGGCCGGTCTCGGGGCCGCGGAGACCGAGCGGCTGGCGGCCACCGGCCTCGCGCCGATGGACAACGCGTACGGCCTGGCCCTGTTCGACGCCGCCCTGGGCGGCCCGGACGGCACGCCGGGCACCCCGTACGCGCTGCTGGCCGCCGCGCGGATCGACACCGCGGCGGTGCCCGCGGACCGACTGTCGCCGCTGCTGCGCGGCCTGGCCCGGCGGCGCCCGCAGCGGGCGGCCGGCGGCGACGGCGCAGCCGCCCTGGTGGCCCGGCTGGCCGGAAAGCCGGCGGCCGAGCAGGAGCGGGAGCTGCTGGAACTGGTCCGCTCGACCGCCGCCGCGGTGCTCGGCCACCCGGACGCGGGCGCGGTGCGGCCGGAGATCGGCTTCATGGAGGCGGAGTTCGACTCGCTGGGCGTGATCGAGCTGCGCAACCGGATCAACGCGGCGACCGGTCTGCGGCTGCCCACCACCGCCGTCTTCGACCACCCGACCCCGCTGGCGCTCGCCGCCCACCTGCGGGAGCGGCTGGCCCCGGCCGAGCAGCCGGAACTCCCGGACACGGATGCGGAGTTCGCCCGGCTGGAGCGGGCCCTGGACGCCCTCCGGGAGGACCCGGACGCCCGCGCCGGCGCGGCCGCCCGACTGACCGCCCTGCTCGCCGCGCTCGGTGCGCCGAGGCCCGCGGCGGACACCGACGACGACCTGGCCGTACGGATCGGCGAGGTCAGCAACGACGACATCTTCGACTTCATCGACAACGAGCTCGGCATCTCCTGAGGAAGGCCCGCAGATTATGAGTACGGACGAGCAGAAGCTGCGCGACTACCTCAACAAGGTCGCGACCGAGCTGCACCAGACCCGCCGACGCCTCGCCGAGGCCGAGGCCAAGGCGGCCGGGACCGGCCCCGAGGAGCCGATCGCCATCGTCGGCATGGCCTGCCGCTTCCCCGGCGGCGCGGACACCCCCGAGGCGCTGTGGCGGCTGGTCGCCGAGGAGCGCGACGTGGTCGGCCCGTTCCCGACCGACCGCGGTTGGGACCTGGACCACCTCTACGACCCCGACCCGGACCGGCCCGGCCGCAGCTACGCCCGCGAGGGCGGATTCCTGTACGACGCGGGCGAGTTCGACGCCGGCTTCTTCGGTGTCTCGCCGCGCGAGGCGCTCGCCGCCGAGCCGCAGCAGCGCCTGCTGCTGGAGACCGCCTGGGAGGCGCTGGAGGACGCCGCGATCGACCCGCACGCGCTGCGCGGCAGCCGCACCGGCGTGTTCGCGGGCGTCATCGCGCAGGAGTACGGCCCGAGCATGCACCACCTGCCCGCCGAGCAGACCGACGGCTACGTGCTGACCGGCACCACCACCTCGGTCGCCTCCGGCCGGATCGCCTACACCCTGGGCCTGGAGGGCCCGGCGGTGACCGTGGACACCGCCTGCTCGTCCTCGCTGGTCGCCCTGCACCTGGCCGCCCGCGCCCTGCGCGCCGGGGAGTGCTCGCTGGCCCTCGCCGGCGGCGCGACCGTGCTCTCGGCGCCCGGCATGTTCATCGAGTTCAGCCGCCAGCGGGGCCTGGCCCCGGACGGCCGCTGCAAGCCGTTCGCCGCCGCCGCGGACGGCACCGGCTGGGGCGAGGGCGCCGGCCTGCTGGTCCTGGAGAAGCTCTCCGACGCCCGGCGCCACGGCCACCGGGTGCTCGCCGTGCTGCGCGGCTCGGCCGTCAACCAGGACGGCCGCAGCAGCCAGCTGACCGCCCCGAGCGGCACCTCGCAGCAGCGCGTGATCCGGCAGGCGCTGGCCTCCGCCGGGCTCGCCCCCGCGGACGTCGACGTGGTCGAGGCGCACGGCACCGGCACCCGGCTGGGCGACCCGATCGAGGCGCAGGCGCTGCTCGCCACCTACGGGCAGAAGCGCGAACACCCGCTCTGGCTGGGCTCGGTGAAGTCGAACATCGGCCACACCCAGGCCGCGGCCGGGGTGGCGGGCGTGATCAAGTCGGTGCTGGCCATCCGGCACGGCGTGCTGCCGCGCACCCTGCACGTGGACGCCCCGTCGCCGCACGTGGACTGGGAGTCGGGCGCGGTGCGGCTGCTGACCGAGGAGCAGCCGTGGCCGGAGGTCGGCCGTCCGCGCCGGGCCGCCGTGTCGGCGTTCGGCGTCTCCGGCACCAACGCGCACGTGATCGTCGAGCAGGCCCCGGCGGCCGATCCCGCCGAGCGCGGCGCGGTGCCGCCGGTGCTGCCGTACGTCGTCTCGGCCCGCACCGCGCAGGCGCTGCACGCCCAGGCCGGGCGGATCGCCGCCGCCCTGGAGCACACCGACCCGCTGGACGCCGCGCACACCCTGGTGCACGGCCGGGCCGCCCTGGAGGAGCGGGCGGTCGCCGTCGGCGACCCGCGGGCGCTGCGCGACCCGGACGGGCCCGAGGTGGTCCGCGGCACCGCCGGCAGCCCCGGCAAGGTGGTCTTCGTCTTCCCCGGGCAGGGCTCCCAGTGGACCGGCATGGCCGCCGAACTGCTCGCCGCCGAACCGGTGTTCGCCGCCGCGCTGGAGGAGTGCGCCGAGGCCCTCGCCCCGCACACCGACTGGTCGCTGCTGGACGTGGTCCGCGGCGTCCCCGGCGGCCCCGACCCGGACCGGGTCGACGTCGTCCAGCCCACCCTGTGGGCCGTCATGGTGGCCCTCGCCGCGCTCTGGCAGGCGTACGGGGTGCGCCCCGACGCGGTGGTCGGCCACAGCCAGGGCGAGGTCGCCGCCGCGTACGTCGCCGGCGGCCTGACCCTCCCCGACGCGGCCCGGATCGTCGCCCGCCGCGCCCAGGCGCTCGCCACCCTGTCCGGGAAGGGCGGGATGGTGTCGGTGGCCCGCCCGCTCGCCGAGGTCGAGCAGCGGATCACCGCCTGGCCGGGCAAGCTGTCCATCGGCGTGGTGAACGGCCCGCTGTCCACCGTGGTCTCCGGCGACCTGGCGGCGCTCGCCGAGCTCACCGAGGCCTACACCGCCGAGGGCGTCCGGGTCCGCCCGGTCAACATCGACTACGCCTCGCACTCCGTGCAGACCGACGCGCTGCGCGAGGAGCTGCTGGAGCTGCTGGCCCCGGTCCGCCCGCGCACCGGCACGGTGCCGCTGCTGTCCACCGTCACCGGTGAATGGCAGGACACCGCCGGGCTGGACGCCGCGTACTGGTTCCAGAACCTGCGCCGCACCGTCCGGTTCGAGCAGGCCACCCGGGCGCTGGCCGCCGCCGGGCACACCGTGTTCGTCGAGGTCAGCCCGCACCCGGTGCTCACCGGCGCGATCGAGGACACCCTGGACGCCGCCGGCGTCGCCGACCCGGTGGTCGGCGCCTCGCTCCGCCGCGACCACGGCGGCCGGCACCGCTGGCTCACCTCGGTCGCCGAACTCCACGTCCGCGGCGTCGCCGTGGACTGGACCCCCGCCTTCGCGGGCACCGCCCCGCTCCCCGCCGAGCTGCCCACCTACCCGTTCCAGCGGCAGCGGTACTGGCTCGACGCCAGCCGCTCGCCCGAGCACCTGGACGCCTCCGCGCCCGCCCCCGACGGCCGCTTCTGGGACCTGGTCGCCGGCCGCGACGCCGGCCGGCTCGGCGAGGAGATCGGTGTGGACGGCGAGCGGCTCGCCCCCGTGCTGCCCGCCCTCGCCACCTGGTGGGACCGCCGGCAGGCCGCCACCGCCGCCGACGGCTGGCGCCACCGGCTGACCTGGCGCCCCGTCACCGCGCCCGCCGCGCCCGTCCTGGACGGCAGGTGGCTGCTGGTCACCGCCGAGGAACACGCCGCGCACCCGTGGACCGCCGCGCTCGGCCGGGCCCTCGACGCGCTCGGCGCCCGCACCGCCCACCTGGTCGGCGGCCCCGACCGGGAGCGGCTCGCCGCCGACCTGGCCGCCGCCGGACCGGTCGCCGGCGTGGTCTCGCTGCTCGGCCTGCGCCACGGCCCCCACCCCGAGCACCCGGCACTGCCCTGGGCGCACGCCGCCTCGGTGGCCCTCGCCCAGGCGCTCGACGACACCGGCGCACCCGCCCCGGTCTGGTACCTGACCTCCGGCGCCGTCTCCACCGGCCCGTCCGACCCGGTCACCGACCCCGCCCAGGCCCTGGTCTGGGGCTTCGGCGCGATCCTCGCCGCCGAGCAGCCCGACCTGCACGGCGGCCTGCTCGACCTGCCCGCCGCGCCCGACGCGCGGCTCTGGCAGCAGGCCGCCGCGCTGATCGCCGACACCGCCGCCGACCGCGAGGTGGAACTCGCGCTGCGCCCCGCCGGGGCGTTCGCCCGCCGCCTGGTCGCCGCCGCCCCGGCGGGCGAGGCCGCCGAGCCGTGGCAGCCGACCGGCACCACCCTGATCACCGGCGGTACCGGCGCGCTCGGCGGGCACGTCGCCCGCTGGCTGGCCGCCCGCGGAGCCGAGCACCTGCTGCTGGTCAGCCGCCGGGGCGCCGAGGCGCCCGGCGCCGCCGTCCTGGAGGCCGAACTCGCCGCCCTCGGCGCCCGGGTGAGCTTCGCCGCCGCCGACGTCGCCGACCGGGCCGCGCTGACCGCCGTCCTCGACGCGGTCCCCGCCGAGCTGCCGCTCACCGCCGTGGTGCACACCGCCGCCGCGCTGCACGACGGGCTGATCCCGACCCTGACCGCCCGGCAGCTCGACGACGCCCTGCGGGCCAAGGCCGGCGCCGCCCGGCTGCTGCACGAGCTGACCGCCGACCGCGCGCTCTCCGCGTTCGTGCTGTTCTCCTCGCTCGCGGGCGTGGCCGGCATCCCCGGCCAGGGCAACTACGCGCCCGGCAACGCCTACCTGGACGCGCTCGCCGCCGAGCGCCGGGCCGCCGGACTGCCCGCCACCGCCGTCGCCTGGGGCCACTGGGCGGGCGACGGCATCGCCGCCGACGGCGCCGAGGAGCAGCTGCTCCGGCACGGCCTGGTCTCGCTGCCGCCCGCCGGGGCGGTCGAGGTGCTCGGCCAGGCGCTCGACCACGGCGAGGGCCACCTGGTGGTCGCCGACGCCGACTGGTCGGCGCTGTTCCGCGGCCGCCGGCACCCGCTGGTCGCCGAACTGGTCCGCACCGCGCCCACCGAGCCGGCCGCCGCCGAGCAGCCGGGCACCGACCTGCTCGGCCGGCTCGCCGCGCTGCCCGCCGCCGAGCGCCGGCGCAGCCTGCTCGGCGTGGTCCGGGCCCAGGCCGCCGCCGTCCAGCGGCACGGCTCCGCCGAGGCGATCGACCCGGCCCGGGCCTTCCGCCAGCAGGGCTTCGACTCGCTGACCGCGGTCGAGTTCCGCAACCGGCTCGGCGCCGCCACCGGACGCAGGCTGCCCGCCACCGTGGTCTTCGACCACCCCACCCCCGCCGCGCTGACCGACTGGCTGGCCGAGGAGCTGTGGGGCGCCGAGGAGCCGGCCGCCGCCGGGCCGGTCGCGGCGGTCGCGCACCAGGACGACCCGGTGGTGATCGTCGGCATGGCCTGCCGCTACCCCGGCGGCGTCGAGTCCCCCGAGGATCTGTGGCGCCTGGTCGGCGACGGCGTCGACGCGCTCACCGAGTTCCCCGCCGACCGCGGCTGGGACCTGGAGAACCTGTACAGCCCCGACCCGGACCGGCCCGGTACCTCGTACTCCCGGCACGGCGGATTCCTGACGGGCATTGGCGACTTCGACGCCGAGTTCTTCGGCATCCCCCCGCGCGAGGCACCCGCCGTCGACCCGCAGCAGCGCCTGCTGCTGGAGACCACCTGGCAGCTGTTCGAGCGGGCGGGCATCGACCCGGGCGCGCTGCGCGGCAGCCGGACCGGCGTCTTCGCCGGCATCTCCGGCCGCGACTACGGCGCCGGCATCCAGCAGGCCCCCGAGGAGCTGGAGGCGTACCTGGGCATCGGCACCGCGGGCAGCGTCGCCTCCGGCCGGATCTCGTACACCTTCGGGTTCGAGGGCCCGGCGGTGACGGTGGACACGGCGTGCTCGTCCTCGCTGGTCGCCCTGCACCTGGCCGCGCAGTCGCTGCGCAGCGGCGAGTCGGACCTGGCGGTGGCCGGCGGCGTGCTGCTGATGACCACGCCGACCACCTTCGTGGAGTTCTCCCGGCAGCGGGCGATGTCGCCCGACGGGCGGTGCAAGGCGTTCGCCGCGGCGGCGGACGGCACCGGCTGGGCGGAGGGCGTGGGTCTGCTGCTGGTCGAGCGGCTCTCCGACGCGCGGCGCCACGGCCACCGGGTGCTGGCGGTGCTGCGGGGCTCGGCCGTCAACCAGGACGGTGCGTCCAACGGGCTGACCGCGCCGAGCGGCCCATCGCAGCAGCGGGTGATCCGGCAGGCGCTGGCCGCGGCCGGGCTCGCCCCGGCGGACGTGGACGCGGTGGAGGCGCACGGCACCGGGACGACACTCGGCGACCCGATCGAGGCGCAGGCGCTGCTCGCCACGTACGGCCAGGGGCGCGAACACCCGCTCTGGCTGGGCTCGGTGAAGTCGAACATCGGCCACACCCAGGCCGCGGCCGGGGTGGCGGGCGTGATCAAGTCGGTACTGGCGATCGAGCACGGCGTGCTGCCGCGCACCCTGCACGTCGATGCCCCGTCGCCGCACGTGGACTGGGAGTCGGGCGCGGTGCGGCTGCTGACCGAGGAGCAGCCGTGGCCGGAGGTCGGCCGTCCGCGCCGGGCCGCCGTGTCGGCGTTCGGCGTCTCCGGCACCAACGCGCACGTGATCGTCGAGCAGGCGCCGGTCGAGGAGCCGTTCGCGTCTGGCGCGCCGGTGGTGCCGCCGGTGCTGCCGTTCGTCGTCTCGGCCCGCTCGGCGGAGGCGCTGCGCGCCCAAGCCGGGCAGATCGCCGCGCTGGCGGCCGGTGGTGACGCCGAGGCGGTCGCCCAGGCGCTGGCCGCCTCGCGCGCCCACCTGGAGGAGCGCGCGGTGGTGCTCGGCACCGCCGAGGCGCTGCTCGACCTCGACGGGCCCGAGGTGGTGCTCGGCACCGCCGGCTCCGGCGGCCTGGCCTTCCTGTTCTCCGGTCAGGGGAGTCAGCGGGTGGGGATGGGGCGGGAGTTGTACGGGGCGTTCCCGGTGTTCGCGGCGGCGTTCGACGCGGTGGTGGAGGCGCTGGGTCTGCCGGTGGCGGAGGTGATCGCCTCGGGTGAGGGGTTGGACGAGACGGGGTGGACGCAGCCCGCGCTGTTCGCGGTGGAGGTGGCGCTG